>PKWO01000561.1 GCA_003132085.1 Oxalobacteraceae bacterium
AGCGCAGCACATTGGTGACCTGACTGCCGAATTCCCGCGTGTGCAACGGGTGGCGCCAAATTTCAGTCAACGCATTTTTGGCGAGTGTCTTGCCTTTGTTCTTTTTCAGTACCGACGCTACTTCGGCCTGACAACAAGGTACCAACACGATGAATTTTGCGTGTTTCTTCAACGCAAAATGAATCGCGTCGTCAGTGGCAGTATTGCACGCATGAAGTGCCGTTACGATATCGACGGTGTTCGGTAAGAGTTCGGAGTCAATCGAGGCGGCGACCGACAGATTCAGGAAAGACATACCCGGAAAATTCAGCCTGTTTGCCAGTTCCTGCGATTTGGTGACCAACTCGTCCCGCGTTTCGATACCGTAAATATGTGACGCATCATTCAGCGTCTTAAAAAACAGGTCGTATAGGATGAATCCGAGGTAAGACTTGCCGGCGCCATGGTCAACCAGTTGGATATCGCCGTGTGTTTGCCGGATATCTTGCAGCAGCGGTTCGATGAATTGATACAGGTGATATACCTGTTTGAGCTTGCGCCGGCTATCTTGATTCATCTTGCCGTCGCGCGTAAGGATGTGCAACTCCTTCAGCAATTCAAGAGATTGCCCCGGTTTGATTTCGTGCTGATCATTCATCTGCATGCGATGTGCCTACTTTGTGCTGCCATGTGTGGTTCGAAATTTGATGGGGCGTCGGGCCATGAATTGACGCGTCCGGTCATGCGCCGCTGCTGCCGTCGCTGGGACGCCTATATGCGTCACTTAATATGCGTCACTTATATGCGTCACTTACACGCGCACCAGAAGCTTACCGAGATTGCGCCCTTCAAACAGCATGTTCAAGGCTTCCGGCAAATGCTCAAATCCATCCACGATGGTTTCCTCGAACACGATTTGCTGATTTTTTACCCATGGTTCGACAACGGCGCGCATTTCATCCATCCGATGCACAAAATCGCGCGCCAGTATTCCCTGAATGGTTGCGCGTTGGAACAGCATGTGCTGCAGGAAACGCGGTCCCAGATCGGGATGGTCCAAGCCGCCGTCATATTGACTGATGGTGCCGCAGATCACAATGCGCGCGCGCCGTTTAATGAGTGGGATCACCGCATCCGTCACCATGCCGCCAACATTATCAAAGTACACGTCCACGCCGCCAGTCTGGCGCTGGATTTCATTCGCCAGTGAAGGCGTATCTGAAAACGCGCGATAGTCGACCGCGCCATCCAGCCCCAGTTTGTCGATCAAGTAGCGGCACTTCGCCGCGCCGCCGGCGATACCGATGACCCGGCAACCCGCGCGCTTGCCAAATTGCGCAACCAGCGAACCGACCGCACCGGCCGCTCCGGATACCACCAGCGTGTCGCCGGGACGCGGCTGGCCGGCGTCCATCAAACCGAACCACGCAGTTCTGCCGGGCATGCCCAGCACGCCGAGCGCAGTACTCACAGGTGCTGCGTCCGGATCAAGTTTTTGCAGGTCATTGGCATGGCATTTATCATAGAGTTGCCAACCGCCGTAGCCGAGCACCCAATCGCCTTCGCTGAAGCGCTTGCTGGCTGATGCGACGACTTGTCCGACCGTGCCCGCGCGCTGCACAATGCCTAACGGATGCGGTGCGTCATAGGTATTGCGTTCATGTTGCTGAATGCGCATATAGGGGTCGACGCTGATATAGCGCGCACGCACGACCACTTCATTTGAGGATAATGCGCCGTCCACGACATTTTCGCGCAATGCATAGTGTTCGGGACCGACGCGCCCTTCGGGACGCTTGACGTAAAACCATTGCCGGTTGTCGAAGGTGATAGCTTGCATGGTTGATCCGCTGCTTTGTTGATACAACCGCTAAGTATGAACGAATTCGCCGGGATTTGTTCAATTACTGTGGGGCCGGATTCAAAGCGGCCGCATCAAAGATGTTCGCCCGTCTTGCGCATCGACAACCCAGATAGCGCATTTTTGTGTTTGCTGAGAAATTACCGGGCTGCGTCCGGTGCACGCTATGCACATGAAGAATTAGGTGCGGNNTGAATAGGCGTGTCGAAGAACATTCCACGCTTGCGCAATGGTGCCCGTCAGCAAGCGGAAGGGGGGCCGGCAGACACTCCGGCACTCCAGGTTTTAACGGCTAATTCATGCGACACCAAGGTAGGTATGCATCAGTCCAATTTCCAGGCGTATTCAAATTTCGCCCAGGCTGTTTCAGGCTTGCCGTCTCTTGTGAGTGGCTTAAATTTGCACTGGGCCAGCTTTAGCGCCGCCTTGTCCAGATTCTTAAAGCCGCTGCTTTTTTCCACTTTGGAATCAGTCACCTTGCCGTCCGTCGCAATCTGCAGCGAAAGGATGACGGTGCCTTGTTCCTCGTTGACCAATGATGCCCGTGGGTACTCCGGTTTGTCGCAGGGCGCTTTGGTGTCGAGTGTCGCTGCCGAGTCGGCTGCCGAAGCGGCGATGGCAGCCCCAAACAATGGNNGCGAGAAAAATAGAAAAGCGAGTAATGATAGACATACATATTCCAAAATGATTAATGTTAAACATAACAGCAACACTGTGCGGCAGCGCGACATCAGGGCACCGTAAGATCAGCCGCCAAAATGTTGCCCCCGTTGTCAGGCGGCTATGCGTTTGAATTATTGACCTGAACATCAACTCCAACCGCAGCACGGTCAATAGACGCCCGGTCTGTACCAGCTAAAATTCTTCCCAGCCGTCGTTACTGTTGCCGGCGATGGCAAGTTTCTTCGGTCTTGCGCTCTGCCGCACACTGTCTGGCTTCGGCTCTTTCGGTTTTGCGCTGACAGGAAGTTTTTTGACCTCCGCAAGCCGAACCGGTGCGGGCGCATGCGTGACAAGCATTTGCTGGTTCAGGTCCAGTTTGAAGATGCTGACGACGTTGGCGACCTCGGCCGCTTGGTTCTGCAAACTCTGAGCTGCCGACGCCGCTTGCTCAACCAATGCGGCATTCTGTTGCGTCACGCTATCCATCTCGATGATGGCCTGGTTGACCTGTGCGATGCCGGCGC
>PKWO01000150.1 GCA_003132085.1 Oxalobacteraceae bacterium
CGCAACGATACGCAACATCCTCGATTTTCCGAATCAGTTTACTCAGCCGGTACGGGTGGTAACGCTGGATCGGAATTACCGCTCCACGCAACCGATCCTGGATGCATCGAACGCGGTAATCGGGGCAGCCGTTGAACGTCATGCGAAAACATTGTGGACAGACAAGGTTTCCACAAGCAAACCGCAACTGGTCTTGATTCCGGACGAAGCCGAGCAAGCACGGTGGGTGGTCAATCGGGTGCTTGAACATCGCGAATCGGGCTTGACCCTGAAATCACAGGCGGTTTTGTTCCGCACGTCCAGCCACAGCGCAGCACTGGAACTCGAGCTGGTACGGCGTAACGTTCCCTTCGTCAAATTCGGCGGGCTGAAATTTCTGGAAGCCTCTCACATCAAAGACATGCTGGCCATTCTGCGGTTTGCGCAAAACCCACATGGACGCATGGCCGGATTTAGAGTCATGCAACTGATATCGGGGGTTGGACCCGCCACCGCTGCAAAAATTCTCGACCTGATGGACGAGTCCATTGACCCCGTCCCGGTGTTGAACGCCTTTCGACCACCGTCAAGTGCCGCAGGAGAATGGCAAGCCTTTGTCCAGTTATACGCGGCTCTACGCATCCCAAACTTGGCTTGGCCGGCAGACATCGATTTGGCAAAGGACTGGTATCTCATGCAACTGGATCGAATTCATGAGGATGCGCAAGTGCGTGCAGCAGACGTAGAGCAACTGGCGCAACTGGCATCGGCTTACGTATCGCGCGAGCGCTTCCTCACCGAAATTACGCTCGATCCACCCGAGGCTACTAGCGATAGGGCAGGACCACCGTTGCTGGACGAGGACTATCTTGTATTGTCGACAATCCATTCGTCCAAAGGACAAGAATGGAAATCGGTGTACGTGTTGAACGTTGTCGATGGTTGCATTCCATCAGACATCGGTACCGGCACGTCTGCTGACATTGAAGAAGAGCGACGGCTTCTTTATGTGGCTATGACCCGAGCAAAAGAACATTTGCACCTGATCGTTCCGCAGCGTTTTTTTGTGAAGCAGCAGTCGATAAGAGGTGACAGGCATGTGTATGCAACCAGGACCCGTTTCATTCCCGCAGGCATGGTGAAGCATTTCGAAGAATGCGTTTGGTTTTCAGCTGATCAGTCAGGTGCCAGAACGCCTATGCCGGACAGCGTCAAGATGATGGTGCGTGACCGAGCGCGCAAGGCATGGGGCTAGTATCAGTATCGCGCAGTTCCGTAAATTCGCGAGAGGCGCATGTCAAGTTGCACTACGGAGCGCGGTTGATCTCTTAATCTGAATTTATGCCAAGAAATCAACGGCCGCGAGAGAATTTTTCTGCCAATTGATTGAGCTTTTCAGTATGTTTCCTAGCGGCTTCAGCCTCTTCCTCGTCACGCTTCATCTTGCGTTCCAATTCACGTTGCGCGGAACGATGCTCTTCGTTTTTTCTGGTGCGCTCCGTCAGCGTAGTTGCCGCGTGAGTTCGATGCGATTCCGTCACTTCTTTCACAGCGTTGCCATCGAGATCGAACCGGGATTTCGCCTTTGCCATTTGCAGCAAATAGTGCGAAGACCTTGTGTGCATCGCAAGCGTATTTCGCAGGATCTTGCGATCAATATCCGGCATCCGTGCGATTATTTGTTTGTCGATGCCGATTGCCAGCGGCAAGTTGTTACGAAATACCGGGAAATCGTCGCGAAGTTTCTTCAGAAGGACGTGAGCGGGCGAGGCGGTGATAGCAGTGCTTGCAGTATTCATTGACAACGATTATGGATCATTATTACGGATGCGTTCAGCATATCACAACGAGCCGGCAGCTTGGTAATAATGGCAACAAGGCCCGGTTCATTCACAACAACTCGCCTTGGCAGGATTGCACGGTTTGGCTCAACGCATTGCGCGGCAGCAGCGTTCCGGCGCGCACCCCCAACAGCCGCAACTTGCGGTCGAGTGGCGCGCGTCGCAGGCATTCGCCCGCCGCACGCCGGATGACCGTCGGGTCGGCCGTGGGCGCAGGGAGTGTCAAATCGCGTGTCACAATGCGAAAGTCGTCGTAACGAAGTTTGATGCCGATGGTTCGGCTAACATAGCCCTTTCTATGTAGATCACTAGCGAGGCGTATGCATAAATCTGAAAAAATTTCGGTCAGCGCCGCGCGATCGCGCCGTGAATCAAGGTCGCGCTCGAATGTCGTCTCTCGACTGATCGATTTCGTCTCCGAACTGGTGGCCACAGGTCGTTCGTCAAGCCCATGAGACACCGCATGCAACCAGATTGCATAGCTGAGACCAAAATGCTCCTGCAAGAACGCGGGTTCCGCCTGGGACAGCTCGCCAATGGTGTGGATGCCAAGCGCCGCCAGTTTTTCAGTTGCTTTCGGGCCGATGCCGTTTACCTTTCTGACAGGCAAAGGCCATATTCGTTTTGGGATGTCGGCCATGCTTAACAGGGTCAGGCCGTCCGGCTTTTCGAGATCGGAGCAAATTTTGGATAGCAGTTTATTCGGCGACAAGCCGATCGAACACGAAAGTCCGGTGGCATCGTGCACAGCGTGCTTGATGCGTTGTGCCAGCGCGAGCGTTTCGCCGGCCTCTTCGGTCAAATCGATGTAGATTTCATCGATGCCGCGGTCTTCGATCACCGGCGCCACAGCGGCAACGGCGGCTTTGAACAGCCGCGAATAATGACGATACGAATCAAAATCGACCGGCAGCAGGACCGCATCCGGCGCCAATTGCGCCGCTTTCATGATGCCCATCGCAGAGAAGACGCCGAGCGCGCGCGCTTCGTAGGTGGACGTTGTGACCACCCCCCGTCCGACATAGTCCCGCAAGCGTGCGAATCGTCGGCTGCCATCATGTTGAACGGTGGGCTGATCGACCGAACGACCGCCAATGACCACGGGTAGTCCGCGTAATTCCGGGTAACGCAACAGCTCGACCGATGCGTAAAAAGCATCCATATCCAGGTGTGCAATGCGACGGAGCGGCGCGCTCATCATGGCATAGTCTTTCTTGTTGGTAACAGCTTTGAACGAAACGTCACTTTATCATAAGTACTGTACGCATAACCAGTATTTTAAAAATGCGTTCATTGAGCGCAAGAAACCGTTGAAATATTACCCGAACTTAACGAGTGGAATGTTTAAAAAACAAAGTTCAGCTGACAAAGGCACAGAATGTATGGGAAGTTTATCGAGATGAAAATTGCGACGACATCGGGGAATTGCAACGCGGTAGCAACATCTGGGTGTCAATTTTCGCCACTTAGCGCACTATATGAAAGAGACCGAAAAGCCCACTGAATTTTTTAAAAATTTTCCAATAGGCGACTGAGGAAAAAGGTAAGAGCAGGGCATGGATCAAAATCGTAAGGGCCAATAAAATCGGGCGGCCAAATGAAATATTCCCGATGGGATTACCTGGGCGTATTATTAATAACCGCTGTCGCATTCGCCGACCCTATTCAGGAGAAGCAAGCTATGAGCCTGTTCCTTACTTCATCTGCCTTTGGCGCCGGCAATGAGATGCCGTCTATCCACACATGTGACGGCAGCAACGTCTCGCCGCCGTTGAATTGATCATTGGTTTAACCCGCGCCGTCGCCCGAATAGCGTGTAGCACTTAAATTTTCTGGATAACCGGCGACCGCGCGTTTGATGGATCGATGATTGTTAGGTGCGCCTCGGGTTTTTGGATCGTAACAATTCGGTCACGAAGTAAAATTTATATCCATGCACCATTGTATTTCCAGATTTGCGGAGAAACCGACGTGGACGAAAAATTGGATTTCATCGCCATTGATTACCAAGCCATTTTCGACGCAAGCCTAGAAAATAAAAAGCATTTGCTTGAGAGAATTTTGGACGCCGAACCCGGTACCGTTTATATCTACGATCTGATCGAGCAGCGGAATGTCTATGTCAATCGACACTGGCTCACTACTTTTGGTTATACGGACGAAGAGATGCAGGCAATGGGGGCCGATCTGATCCGGATTTTTCATCCAGACGACCTATCCAGAATCGCCGCCAACCACGATGCGTGGAGAGTGGCATCCGATGGTGAAACGCGCACTATCGAATACCGTGTCAGGAATAAAGCGGGCGAGTGGCATTGGTTGACAAGCCATGAAACCCCGTTTACCCGCGATGGGGGAGGGCAGGTAAGTCAGGTACTCGGCATTGCATATGACGTTACCGAGCGTAAACGCGCAGAAACGCTGCTTGCCGGACAAAATCAAGTACTGGAGGTGGTCGCTGCCGGAGCCGATTTACCGGAGACGCTGACCGCGCTGGTCCGCTGCATCGAAGATCTGTCGCCCGGGATGCTGGCTTCCATCCTCCTGATGGACGAGGACGGCGTTCACGTTCGCCACGGCGCGGCGCCGAACCTGCCTGCGGAGTTTGTCGCAGCGGTGGATGGTCAGCCGATCGGGCCTATTGCCGGATCGTGCGGCACGGCAGCTTATCGGAAGGAGGCGGTGTTCGTGGAGGATATAAACACCGATCCGCTTTGGGAAAAATATAAAGCTGCAGCGCTGCCGCATGGACTGCGAGCCGGCTGGTCTGCGCCGATCTTTGACGCGCAAGAGCGGGTACTCGGCACGTTCGCGATGTATTACCGAAAGCCGGGACTGCCAAAGCCGGAACATCTGAGGCTTCTAGATGCGGCCACGCACATCGCTTCCATTGCCATCAGCCGCCACGCAGCCGAATTGGCGCTGCGGGAGAGCGAGGCGCGGTTGCTGAAAGCGCAACGCGTGGCGCACATGGGGTTCCTGGAATGGAATTTAAAAACAAATCAGATTTTCTGCTCGGATGAAGTCTACGCGATGTGTGGAATCGAGCGAGAGAAGGCATCCACCGGGCCGGAGTTTGTTGCGACGATCGTCCATCCGGATGATCTGGATTATGTGCAAAGAAATCTCGATCTGGCCGCGCGCGGTCTCAAGCAATACAACATTGATCACCGTATTAAATGCCTGGACGGCAAGGTCCTATGGGTCCATGCGCAGGCAGAATTAACGAGCGATGCTGATGGGAAGGCGGGAGTCCTGCTCGGCACGATCGTCGACATCACCGAGCGCAAGACTGCCGAGGACAAGGTGCAGCGGCTGACTCAGCTTTATGCGGCCCTTAGTCAATGCAACCAGGCTATCGTGCGCTGCGCCAACGCAACGGAATTATTGCCGCAGATTTGCCGTGACGCCGTAAATTTCGGTGGTATGAGAATGGCTTGGATCGGCATGATTGACAAGACCAGCAACTTGGTAATGCCGGTGGCTTCTTTCGGCGCCGGCATCGCATATCTGGATGGGCTCGCAATTTCCACGGATGTCGGCACGCCAACAGGGCGGGGGCCGACCAGCACGGCTATCCACAGCAATCAACCATTCTGGTGTCAGGATTTTCAACATGACTCGGCCACCGCACCGTGGCATGAACAGGGCGTAAAATTCGGATGGGGGGCATCAGCCTCGCTCCCGCTGCATTGCAAGAATGTCGTAATCGGCGCGTTCAATCTATATGCCGATGCAGAGAATTTTTTCGATCAGGCGGCACAAAATCTATTGGTCGAAATGGCAATGGACATTAGCTTCGCGCTTGATCGGTTCGCCAATGAAACTGAGCGCAAGCATGAGCAAAATCAATTGAGCAAGCTGTCGCAGGTGGTCGAGCAAAGCCACAACGTCATCCTCATCACCGACCTCAATGCAAACATTGAGTATGTCAATCCGGCGTTTGCCAAAATGACCGGCTATAGTCCCGCCGAGGTGATAGGGAAGAATCCGCGTCTATTGAAATCCGACAAAACGCCGCACACAACCTTTTCGGCCATGTGGGCACACCTGAACTGCGGTGAAAATTGGCAAGGTGAAATCGTCAATAAACGCAAGGACGACACCGAGTACATCATGGCGGCGTATATCTCTCCCATGAGTGGGACCGACGGGCGGGTGTCCCACTATTTGAGTGTCGGTGAGGATATCACCGAGCGAAAACGCACCGAAGAGCGAATTCAATATCTGGCAAATTTCGATGCGCTTACCGGACTGCCGAACCGCGCCCAGTTGGAAGACCACTTCAGGTATGCGCTTAGCAGGGCGAAGCGCAGCGAAGGCAGCTTGGTATTGATGTTCCTCGATCTCGACCAATTCAAGGGTGTCAATGATTCGCTTGGCCATAGTGTCGGCGATGCATTGTTGGTCGAAGTGGCCAAACGCCTGCGGCGGTTGATTCGCGAGGAGGATACGGTGACGCGTCTAGGCGGAGATGAATTCATTTTTTTGTTGCCTGGTGCTGATGCAAGCGGCGCCATGCAAGTGGCGCAAAAGCTGCGGGAAAGCCTCAGTCAGCCCTGTCATATCCGACAATACGACTTATCCATAACAGCGTCCATCGGCATCGCGGTCTATCCAGGCGATGGCGTGGATCTGGAAACGCTTTCCCAGAGCGCCGATACCGCCATGTATCGAGCAAAACAGAGCGGCCGCGATGGCTACCGGTTTTTTACCGCAGAAATGCAGGCATGTGCGACACGCCATATGCAATTGGTCAATGCCTTGCGCCAGGCATTGGAGCGCGATCAACTCGAAGTGCATTACCAGCCGCAAGTGTGTATCCAAGACAGGAGAATTGTCGGGTTAGAGGCTTTGCTGCGCTGGTCGCATCCAGAACTAGGTATGGTATTGCCGTCGGAATTCATCCCAATCGCGGAAGAATGCGGACAAATTTTGCCGATCGGGGAATGGGTGCTGCGCACTGCCGTAAAGCAGTTAAGGCATTGGATGGACAACGGCTATCCGCCTATGGTCATTGCCGTCAACTTGTCTGCAGTGCAATTCCGTCATCCCAGCTTGCCTGATCTGGTAAGCAGTATTCTCGATGAAGCGCAGTTACCCGCGGAATATCTGGAGTTGGAACTGACCGAGGGCGTGGCGATGTACGACCCGCAGGGGGCGATTTCCGTGATGAATAATTTACACGAACGCGGCATCCGCATGTCGATAGATGATTTTGGATCCGGCTATTCGTCGCTGAATTACCTGAAGAAATTCAGGGTATATAAACTCAAGATCGATCAGTCCTTTGTGCGCGATATCAGCACTGATCTGGAGGACAAAGCTATTGTTGAGGCGATCATCAGCATGGCAAAGAGCCTCGGCCTGCAAACTATCGCTGAAGGTGTGGAGACAGCGGAACAGCAAGAGTTCTTGCGCGAGCGGGGTTGCAATGAGGCGCAGGGATATTACTACAGCAAACCGCTACCGGCATCTCAGATTGAAGCATTCTTTGTCGGCGTCACGACGCCGGCGAAGTGTTTTAGTGAATGATGCGCGCGTTCAATGTCTGTTGTTTTACTCGGACCTGTTTGATGGACACGTGTTCGGCTTTACTGGGGGAGCGTTGTAGGATGGGTTGGCGCACGATTGGCAAGATATCGAGATCGTCCAGCGGCTAGCCTATTCCGTGCTCAAGCCCAGGTCGGTGGTAACTTGCTGGCGCAACAGGTATTTCTGAATCTTGCCCGTCACCGTCATCGGGAAGGTTTCGACAAACCGGACATAGCGCGGAATCTTGTAGTGGGCGATCTGGC
>PKWO01000057.1 GCA_003132085.1 Oxalobacteraceae bacterium
GCCAAGCTCGGCAACACTGCCGAACAGCCAGCCGCCGTCGGCGTCGACGTGCATTGCGCCAAGGTCGGCAACACTGCCGAACAACCCTGTGCGGTCGGCGTGGCCGCGCATTGCGCCAAGCTCGGCAACACTGCCGAACAGCCCTGTGCGGCCGGCGTCGACGTACATTGCGCCAGCGTCGGCAAAACCACTGAACAACCCGGCGCAGTCGGCGTGGACGTGCATTGCGCCAGCGACGGCAAAACCACCGAACAACCCGGCGCAGTCGGCGTTGACGTACACTGCGCCAGCGTCGGCAGAACCACTGAACAACCAGGCGCCGCCGGTGTCGTTGCACACTGCGCCAATGTCGGCAGCACGACCGAACAACCCGACGCTGTCGGCGTCGACGTACATTGGGCCAGCGTCGGCAGCACTGCAGAACAGCCTGCCAGCGATGGATTTGCTACGCATTGGTTCAATGTCGGCGGCGGCGGTGGTGGCGGCGAATAGAGATTTTGCGCGATGACGTTATTAATGCCGCTGTAGGTGCTGCTAACGCTGTTGTAGTTGGTGATAGCGCCGCCTGCGTATAAATCGATGGTAGGGGCTGACAACGTTCCGTTTACCGTAAGCAAGGATGGGGCAGCAGGAGCGCCTCCGGCAACCGTATAACCGGCATACAATGCGATCGCGCCGCTAGGGGCCGAAACAGTGGAGAATGCGTCGATGGTCATATTTCCATACGACGTCAATGTGACGGAGGCGCCGGAAACGGGGTCGCAGTCGCAGTTGACTTCCAGCGTACCGGCGGAATTTATATTGATGCTGCCGACGGCATTGATGGCGGCGACGTTCAGCGCGGGCCCGCTATTGTTGATATACACCGGCCCCTGAGACGAGACGCCGCCAAGCGTACCGACATTGGTAAGCAGCGGCGCGCCGGCAGATCCGATGCCGGTCGAACTGCCTGCATCCAGGCTTAGAAAACCTGCGGTAATCCGATCGCTCGATTGCTGGATAATTGCTCCCGCCGCATTTAACAGGGCGGAATTGGTTCCTGCATTGATCGGGGTATCGACCATGATATCGCCCGAGGTGGATGTCAGGCTGAGCGCACCGGCGCTGGTCACGCCGGACAGGCTGGCATGGCCCATCTGCGAGCCGCCGGTGACTGTCGTCAGGGTGAGACTGCCGATGTTGTTGTAGGTCAGGCTGCCGCCGGTCGCTGCTGCAAAATTCGATACCGAGTTGCCAAGCGGCAGAGACACCGATCCGCTCGATATCACGACCAGACTTTGAGCGTCAATAGTGCCGCCCTGCGTAATGCCCGCATCGCCGTCCAAAAACACCTGGCCGGTACCGGCATTGATGGCCTGGGTGACGGCCAGCCTATTGCCCGAACCGGTATCAATCAGAACACCCTGATTGTTGGTCAGTATGCCGCTGAGCCCAAGCGACGCCGCGTCGTCAATCGTCAGATTGCTGGCATTTCTGAATGCAAAAGCACCGGCGCCGGTGCCGCCCACACTCAAATCCGCAACCAAGTTGGCGACATTGTTGCCGCTCTCGGTCAAGCTCACCGGCCCGGTTGTCTTTAACGCCAGTTCGCCGCTGGCGGCGATAATGTTAGCCCCCGCCGATTGTGAAATTCCGGAAGCCGAATCGGACTCCAGCACAATATTGCGTTCGGCGCCGACCGTAATCCCGGTCGTTCCATCGACGGCGGTAACGGAAATGCCGTTCCTTGACGTATATTTGAAATCGCCGACGGAGGTCGAACCGGCGATGACGCCGATCGGATTATTGGAATCCTGTAAGGTGACGCCGGCATAGCCGTTAGCCGCAAGTGCTTTTGCTCCCAGGTTCGCCCCTGCGGATTGGGTAATCGCCCCGGCTGTTGTAGTCAGCGCGATGAAGCCATTGGGGCTGGCCGAATTGTAGCCTCTTCCATCCAGAAAGATGAAGATGCCGGTCAGGCCGTCAAGACTGCTTCCTACATTCAACGCGCGGCCGTTCTTAAATGTGAAAGTATCGTTCACATAGGTTAAATCGCCCACTGCCGCGGCGAGATTGTTCACCGAATTAGTCGCCGTATCCAGCGTGACGCTGCCTAATGAGGTAAGCGAGAGATTGGGAACCGTAATGCTTGCCGACCCGGTTTGCGTAATCGAGCCGCCGCTCAGCAAACTGAGCGTCGTAGCGTTGGGCGCAATGGCCGCATTCACTGAAATCGAACCGGAAACCGCTGAGCCGATGCGCAATATGCCTGCGGTGGAATTGCCGAGTTCGGCGGCCGTCAGTTGCAGCATATTGGGCGAGTCCAGAATTTGGCCAAGATTGATATTCCATCCCGAGGTATATGGCTGTAACCAGGCAATGCCGGTGCCGGCATTAATCGTCGCCGTCGAACCAAGCAGCATCTGGTTAGCCGTCAGGTATATATTGCCGCCTGCCAGCGCCACGCCGGCTGGAATAGTGAGTACATTGCCCGACGTAATCGACAGGTTGGCGGTGGTATTGATGGATACGTTTTCGGTCACGCTGCCGGTCGCGGCGATAGACACCGGCGCATTGGCACCCACAGCAAGATTGCCGATGGTCAGGGCGCCGGTATGATTCAGGTAAAGCCCGGTGGTATCGCCAATGACCATCGTGGCGTTGTTAGACCCGCCACCGATTGAACTGGTGTTCAACGAGTTGATGAACGTACCGATCGCGCCGGTGCCGGTACTCTGCAAAACGAAAGAATGCGCAGTCAGCAAACCGCTGCCGGTGATGCTTGCGTCCGAACCGGTGTCGAGGGCCAGTATCGAACCGCTGCCGGCCGACATCTGGCCGTTCACCGTAATCGCGCCGCCCGATGTATACGCCGTCACATTATTACCCGAAACGGTCGCGCCACTTTGAATGGTGGTGCCACCTGTTCCGGAATTAACGCCAAGCGTCACATCGCCGCCTGAAGATGCGACATTTTGAGCAACGGTGAAGCCGTTGGCGTAGATAACAATACCGCTCGGTGCGNNACCGTCGCCGGTAATATTCGCAGCAAGCGTATTGAAATTATTGCTTCCAACAATCGTCACCGAACCGACAGCATTCACTTCCAGCGAATTGCCGGACAGCAGGCCGGCACCGGTATTGTTGGTGATTCCGCCCGTACCCGCCGTCAGTTTGATCGCGCCCGCATTGGCGTTGATTTGTCCAGTCAGGCTTATCCCGTTGGCCGCCGTCAGCGTTACCCCCAATGGCGAACCGGTAGCAACAATGTCGGCGTTGACGTTGATGTTGTTGCCTGCGTTGAGCGTCAGCGTGGCTGGTGAGCCCAGGGTCGCGCTGATCCCCGTAGAAACAGTGATATCCCCGGAGCCGGTACCGCCACCGGCCGTAGTGGTATCCACAACGACGTTGACGCCGCCACTCAAGGCGGTACTGATAGTCGATGCAAGCATCTGTGACCCGCTCGCGGTACCGGTGTAGGTAACAGTCGTGCTTCCCGATGAAGTCGTGCCAGGCGGCCCGCTGTTAGCGCCAATCGTAATGTCATAGGGGTCGAGCAACCAGTTGCCGCTGTTCCCGCCAGGCGCACCGGCATTGACGTGAATACCGGTCACATCCAGGTAATGCCCGGAGGTTTCGATAAACCCGCCGTTGCCTCCCAGCGCGCCGCCCTGCGCCGATATGCTGCCGTAAGCACGCGTGGCATTCTCCGACCAGACGATTACCTTGCCGCCATTGCCGTTCTGCAGCGCATCGGCCTTGATCAGCGTGTCCGCGCCGACATAGGTGGCGGTGGCGTTCAGGACCGCCGGGTTTGCGCCATGATAATCGCCGCCGACCAGCACCATGCCGCCGCCGGTCTGCCCGCTGGCGTCGACTTGCGCGTTATCGGTCAAGCCGACCTGGTTTCCCAACAGGTAAATGCTGCCGCCGCTGCCGCTGCCGGTGGCCGTGGTTCGGCTGTTGCCGGCAAGAGTGGTGGTCTGGCTGGCCTTGAACACAATTTTGCCATTTTCGCCCACCACCGCGCTGTCGGCGCTGACGATGCCGTTCTGGTTCACCAACGCGCCATAGATTCCGATCTTGCCGCCTCGCGCAACCACTTGCCCGAGATTGAGCGCTGAATCGGCCGGGGCGCTGATCACAACTTGCAGA
>PKWO01000565.1 GCA_003132085.1 Oxalobacteraceae bacterium
ATCCAGCCGATGGTGCGCGCCATCGCAAAGATACCGGTGAACAACGATACCGGAATGCCCAGCGCGGATTGCACGATGCCCGAGTAGAAATCGACGTTCGGGTACAACTTGCGCGACACGAAGTATTCGTCTTCCAAGGCGACCTTTTCCAGAGCCATCGCAAGTTTGAACAACGGATCGTTTTCGAGTCCCAATTCATTGAGCACTTCGTAACAAGTTTCGCGCATCAGCTTGGCGCGCGGATCGTAGTTCTTGTAGACGCGGTGTCCGAATCCCATCAGCTTGATACCGGAGTTTTTGTCTTTCACCTGCTTGACGAACTCGGGAATCTTGTCGACCGTGCCGATCTCTTTCAGCATGTTGAGTGCCGCTTCGTTCGCACCGCCATGCGCGGGGCCCCACAGGCAGGCAATCCCGGCCGCGATACACGCGAACGGATTGGCGCCGCTTGAACCGGACAAGCGCACCGTTGAAGTCGACGCATTTTGCTCGTGGTCCGCATGCAGGATCAGGATGCGATCCAACGCACGCACCAAGACGTCGTTAATTTTGTATTCTTCGCACGGATTCGAGAACATCATGCGCATGAAGTTTGCGCTATACGACAAATCGTTGCGCGGATACACGAACGGCTGTCCAATCGAGTATTTATATGCCATTGCCACCAAAGTCGGCATCTTGGCGATCAAGCGGATGGCCGACACTTCGCGGTGGTGCGGATCGGTGATATCGAGCGAATCGTGATAGAAGGACGCCAATGCGCCGACCGTGCCGACCAGTACCGACATCGGGTGCGCGTCACGACGGAAGCCGCGGAAGAAAAACTGCATCTGCTCATGCACCATCGTGTGCTGGGTCACGGTCCCGACAAACGCGGCCTTCTGGGCAACGTTCGGCAGTTCGCCGTTCAACAACAGGTAGCAGGTTTCCAGGAAATCGCAATTGACGGCCAATTGTTCGATCGGAAAACCGCGATAGAGCAATTCACCTTTGTCGCCATCGATATAGGTGATCGACGAATTGCACGCTGCAGTCGACATGAAACCAGGATCGTAGGTAAACTTGCCGGTGGACGCATACAGCTTGCGGATGTCGATCACGTCGGGACCGACCGTACCCCTGTAAATGGGGAGGTCGAGTGAAGGACTCCCGTCCGAGAACGATAGCGTGGCTTTTGTATCTGAGTTGGTCATGGCTCTTCCTTCTGTTGAGCGGTAAGTCGGTAGGTAAAATAAATAAAACGCAAAATTAAATGGTATTGCCGGATGAGTCAGGCACGCCGCAAACGCTCCAGCAGAGCGTGGACGTGAGGCAGATCGAGCTCACCGTCCAACTCTTTTCGCGCCAACAACAAACCCATTAAATCGTTGTCGGCCAACTCCATCAAACGAGAAAATGCATCGACTTCATCGTCCGTCAGACTCTCTTCATGCGCATCCAGAAAGCGCGTCAGGATCAAGTCATTTTCAAGCAAGCCGCGGCGCCCACGCCACCTTAAACGGGCGCGCTTGGCGGGATCAGTCTGGTGATTGACAGGCATCTTGATTCAGTTTGACATTCGCAAGAAATAAGCGCTATATCGCGCGCCGCACGATCAGCTCTTTGATTTTGCCGATTGCCTTGTTTGGATTCAAGCCTTTCGGACACACATCAACGCAATTCATGATCGAGTGGCAACGGAACAAACGATAGGGATCTTCCAGATTATCCAGGCGTTCACCGGTGGCTTCGTCGCGGCTGTCGGCAATGAAGCGATACGCCTGCAACAAACCGGCCGGGCCGACGAATTTGTCCGGATTCCACCAGAACGACGGGCATGAGGTCGAGCAGCACGCGCACAGGATGCATTCGTACAAACCGTCCAGCTCTTCCCTTTCGGTCGGGCTTTGCAAACGCTCTTTTTCTGGCGGAATGCTGTCGTTGATCAGGAACGGCTTGATCGATTCGTATTGCTTGAAAAACTCGGTCATGTCGACGATCAAATCGCGGATCACCGGCAGGCCGGGCAACGGACGCAGGACGATAGGCTCGGTCAACTCGTTCAGGTTGGTGGTGCAGGCCAGGCCGTTTTTGCCGTTGATGTTCATTGCGTCGGAACCGCACACGCCTTCCCGGCACGAGCGGCGCAACGCCAGCGAATCGTCGACATCGGCCTTGATGCGTTGCAGCGCATCAAGCAGCATCTTGTCGGTCGGTTGCAGCTCGACCGACAAGTCTTGCATGTAAGGCTTGGCGTCCTTGTCCGGATCGTAGCGGTAGATTTGAAACTTGAGAGTACGTGCCATATTCTGACCCTGTTAGAAAGTTCGTGCTTTTGGCTTGAAGGTTTCAACCGACAGCGGCTTGGTCACCACCGGTTTATAGTCGAGGCGATTGGCCTCGGAATACCACAATGTGTGCTTCATCCATTCTTCATCGTTGCGCTTCTCGAAGTCGCGATGCGCGTGAGCGCCGCGCGACTCTTTGCGCGCCACCGCCGAGGTGATCGTCGCTTTTGCCGTTTCCATCAGGTTGTCCAGCTCCAGCGCTTCAACCCGCGCGGTATTGAACACTTTGGATTTATCCTTGAACGACACATGGTGGCGCCGCTCATCCAATTCCATGATTTTCCGGTAACCGGCTTGCAGCAGTTCATCGGTACGGAACACGCCGCAATACTGCTGCATCGCCGCGCGAATGTCGTTGGCAACGTCCTGCACGCGCTCGCTGCCGGTGCTGGTTTCCAGCTTGGCCAAACGCGCCAGCGCGAAGTCGGCGGCACCGGCCGGCAACGG
>PKWO01000369.1 GCA_003132085.1 Oxalobacteraceae bacterium
AATAGCGAAGCGTATTGCGCCGAATGGAAAGGTAAAGCAACCTCACGCCCAATTATCGGCGCGCATGGCGTACCGGCGGCACGTATTTCTTCACTGTAAATCTGTTGCGGCGAAATGAAAACGATTTGTTGATACGCCATATCNNCGCATGATTGGGCCGGTGATGGGGCGGGGGCATTGGGTTATGCGGGCTGAACATGCGGCGCAATACGCTTCGCTATTGCCCTACCGGGTACGGGTTACGGCCTTTTGCTCGCAAAACGGCATGATTTAACCGACAAGAGACTGTATGCCGCTAGTGCATCACGTAACCTCTCAGAACCAGATAGATGCCGAGAACCGCATCCAGCAAGAGCAGCATCGGCCTGATGCGCGCCCAGTCGCGCAGCGCTACTAGTACTAGCGTATAGACGAGGGCGCCGAGCGCGAGCCCTACCATCAAGTCGCCGGTGCAGGCGGTGACGATCACCATGAACAGCGGGGGCAGCGTGCAATCGGGCCGCGACGGATCGATGTCGGCCAAGCCTTCCAGCATCAGGATGCCGACCAGAACCAGCGCGGGCGCGGTTGCCAGCAGGGGGACCACGGCGATCAGCGGCGCGAAGAAGAGCGACAATGCAAACAGCGCAGCCACCGCTACGCCGACTAAGCCCGTGCGGCCGCCGGCTTCGATTCCGGCGACCGACTCGACATACGCGGTAACGGTCGAGGTGCCGGCCACGGCGCCTATCACGCTGGCCATCGCGTCCGACGTAAATGCAGCCCGGGCGCGCGGGATTTGACCGTCCGCATTCATGAGCCCGGCGCGCCGGGATACGCCTACCAAGGTCGAGGTTCCCGAGAAGAATTCGGACAGCAGGAAATAGAGGGTCACCGGCAGCAGCGTCAGGAATTGCCGGAAGAACTGGCGAAAGTCGAGCGCCATGAATACGTCGGAATCAAGCGAGGGCACGGCAAACCAATCGGTCGGCGTGGCGGTCAGGTAGACGCCGTGCGCATCCTGGATGAAATGCCCGGCCAGCGTGATCGCGAATATCGATATCAACAGCGCGCCCGGCACTCTCATGACGACCAGCAGCGGCGTCAGCACGATGCCGGCGGTTGCCAACAGCACCGTGGGGTCGGTCAGGTTGGCGAACGCGATTGCGCCGTTGGCTTCTGCAATAATCAAGCCGCCGTTTTTTAACCCGAGATAGCCGACAAAAATACCGATCGAGCATTGCATCCCCAGCTTGATCGGTTCGGGGAATGACGCGACGATGACTTGCCGCCAGCGCGTCAGGGACAACGCCGCGAAAATGACGCCGTTCAGGAACACCATCGCCAATCCGGCTTGCCACGAGATGCCCATTTGGGCCACCAACACCTGGGCGAAGACGATATTGGTGCCCATTCCGGGGGCCATCGCGATAGGAAGGTTGGCCCAGAGCGCCATGATCAGCGTGCCGATCACCGCCGATAGCACCGTCGCCAACAACAAGCCGGGCCGGCTCATGCCGGTCGACGACAGGATCAACGGGTTGACGACGATGATGTAACTCATCGCCGCGAACGTGGTCGCGCCGGCGATCAATTCGCGGCCAACCGTCGTGCCGCGGCTTTTCATCTGGAAGAAAGACTCAAGCCTATGCCTGACGCGCAGGCCGCGCAGGCCGCGCCGGTCGCTGCGATCGTTGGGTATGGCATTCACTGCGCCCCTTTGCCGTGCTCCGGTCCAAACACCGCTTCGCACACCGCCGCGCATTTGGCAATGTCGAAGCGGCCGTCGGTCCGCACGCCCGACTCCATGTCGATCCAGAATGGAATGCCGGTTGCGACCGGCATGCGCAGCAAATTTTGTTGGACGTTATCCGGGGCCAGGCCGCCGGCGTAGCCGCAGAACGGCTGGCCGGCGGGCAATTCCGGCCAGGCGTCGGTTTGCGCGCCGGTGCCGAAAGAGGTGTCATATAGCCAGTCGACGCCCATGATCGACGGAAATGGCCCCTGGCATTGCAGCGCCGGCCGGACGCCGGCGCGGGCGCCATACTCGATGCTGTTCAGGATTTCTTGCATGCTGCTCCCGGTGCGGCCGTGATTTATCTGGACGCGGGAAAAGCCGCCGAGGTTCAATTCCGGCTGGCGGCCGTCGACAATGGCGCGCGCCGGCACACCGCACACGTGCGCGCTGAGCCGCAACCCGGCCCGCAGCAGCGCGCTGCGCTCTTTTTCGGTCGGGAACAGGGGATTTCCCTCTTGCGCGGGGTCGATCAAGATGCCCCATTCAATGGGAAATTGCGACGCCAGGCTTTGCATTGACGGGATTGATTCGGCGCTGTCGACGCCGGTGAACGTAATGAAAGCCGGGGTAATGAAAGCGGGGGCGGTGAAAGCGGGGCGATGGGTAGTGACGGACATTGCATTCCTGAAGTGGTGGTTAACTGTGGCGTGTAATAGTGGCGTGTAACAGTGGTGGCTAACAGCGTGGCGGGTTGCCGGCAACCGCGTGCCGGGCAATCGCATGGTTGACGGCGCGACGGTCGGGGAAGCCGCTTCGCGCACCGATCTTGGTGACCGCAAGGCTCGCGGCGGCGCACGCAAAGCGCGCNNCTCCGGCGCCGGTGGTGTCGGCAACCTCCGCCGGGTAGGCTGCTTGCTCGACAACAATATCGGCGCTTACCGCGAGCGCCCCGGCCGCGCCCAGCGTCACTATCAACGCGGTCGGCCCGTGGGCGAGCAGTTTGGCCATTTCTTGCGCCGTCGGCTGCGCGCCGGTCGCGGCGCGAAACGCGATGTCGTTCATGAAGACGATGTCGGCCAGCGACAGCCACGCCTCGAATTGCGCGCGGCCCGCGACGGCTGCGGCTTCGAGGTCGACGGCGACGCAGACATGACGGGCGCTCGCCAGATCCCGTATGACACGCAACGCGTCGACGTCGTACGGCGTCAGGTAGACGATTCGGCTGCGCGCGAGCGCTTCCTCCAATAGCGTCACGTCGAGCGAGGCGCCGGCTATCGGCGCATACGCCAGAGCCTTTTCGCCGGACGGTTCGACCATGATGATCGCGGTCGACGAATGACTGCCCGGCACCGAGCGCAGATACGCGAGCGACACGCCAAAGGCCTGAAACGACTGCGCCAGGAACATGCCCTCGTTATCCGCGCCGACCTGCCCGAAGGCTGCGGCCGGCACGCCAAGCCGGCCGGCTGCGCAGGCGACGTTGGCGCTGGTGCCGCCGGCGAATCTCCCGGCCTGAGTCGCCAGGCACTTGTCGGCGGCGGCCGGGGCGCGCGCAACCGTGAAAACCAGATCGAGATTCGGGTTGCCGACTGCCAACAGGCCGAAGTCCCGACCGCGCGCTGCGGGGATGATTGTTTGGATGCTCATATCAAAATTTTACTTTGAATTGGACTCCGAACAGGCGCTCGTTGTTGTCGTTGACAAAGCCGGTCAGGTTATTGAAGTCGATGCCGCCGACCAGCAGCACTTGATTGGTGATGTTGCGGCCGAACGCCGCGAGTTCATACCGATCGTGGTCCCACAGGTAGCCGACGCGAAGACCGCCGATCAACGACGGTTTGCCGACGAATTCATCGGAGGTGTACAGCGTGAAGTTGACCGCGCTGCGGTACACCCAGTCGGTATAGGCGAACAACTCGCCCGAACCGAATGGAATCGCGTAGCGCAACGTGGTATTGGCGGTCCACTTTGGCGCTTGGGGCAGGGGGTTGCCGTCGATCCGCGCTAATCTGGTGCCGGCGGCGTTGACGAAGGTGGCGTTGGTGACGGTGCAGGCGGCGCAAACGGCCACGGTCAGGTTCGGGTCCTGGATTTGCGTGAAGTTGTAGCTGCCGCCGAACGTGAATAGCAGGTTGTCGGTCAGATACGATTGAAAGTCCAGCTCGGCCCCGCGCCCGACCGATTTTTTAGCGTTCACCAGAATGGTGGAATTGGTGGTTCCGCCGACTGCCGACAGTTGCTGGTTCTTGACGTCGTAGTCGTAGAGATCGAAGCTGACGCGCGCGCGGCGCTCGAACAGATCGCTTTTGACGCCGGCCTCGTAAGACATCACTGTTTCCGGCTGGGCGACGGACATCGGGTTAAACGGGCCGGCCGGCTGAATGGTCGCGCCCCGGAAGCTGGTGGCTGCGCGCGCGTAGAGATTGGTGTCTTCCGTCAGCTTGTGCAGCGCGCTGAGGTCCCAGTTGACCTTGTTCACGGCGGCGGCGGTCGCCAGCCCTGCCGACGCGTCGAGGTCGGAGCCGCCGCCCGTCTTGTCGTTCGGATTGGTGTCTAAGGTCTTGCTGTCATGGGTAAATCGCAAACCGCCGGTGAGCGTAAATTGCTTGTTGACGTCGTATTTGGCCGAACCGAAAATGGCTTCCGCGTTGTTTTTCTGGCGCGACGTTATCTCGGATGTCTGTGCGTCATGGTTCAACGAATCAAAGGAGTAGCTGTGGACGCGGAAGTCTTCGTTGAACAGGAACAAGCCGGCCTGCCAGCTCCACGGCCCACGCTTCTTCGACTCGACCCGAAACTCCTGCGTCAGTTGATGATGGTTCGAGGTTCCGTCTGCGGACTCGACGGAAAACGGGATGAATCCGGGCCCGGAAGGCGGCGCATACGAAGCGCCGAAACCGCCGTCGATATCGCCCTGGCTGTATAGATGGACGGTCTCGTAGCCGGTAATCGAATGGAAAGTATAGTCGCCCCGCGTCCATTGCAGATGCAAATCCGTGCCGTAACTTTCCAGGCTCTGGCCGTTGAAGCCGTCCGTTTGGATGCCGCCGAGGTCGAAGCCCGGAATCAGGTTATTCGTGCCTTTCTCGATGATGTTTGCCCGGAACAAGGTCGCGCTGCCCTCCAGCCGATGTTCGTGAAGGTTCAGCAGCGCGCTGAAATCGGCATCGGGCTTATATTGCAATTGGAGCCGGACGGCGTTTTCGTTATAGCCGCCGTAGCGGTTGTCCTGGCCGGTGTGGGCGTTGCCGATCCAATTGTCCTTATGCTCGTCGAGGAAAGAGATGCGCGCGCCGAGATCGCTGCTGATGGGGGCATTGAGCGCGCCCTCGAGGTTGGCCGTATTGTGCGTGGCGTCCGAGATGTTGAGGTAGCCGCCGACATTTTTCTCCGGCTTGACCGAGTCGAACTTCACCACGCCGGCGGGCGTATTGCGGCCGAACAGTGTTCCCTGCGGACCGCGCAAGACTTCGATCTGCTCCAGGTCGAACGCCGGAAATCCTTTCAGGACGGGGCTTTCGAGAACGATATCGTCGTACACGAATGAAACGGGTTGCGACGAATTCTGATGAAAGTCGGTATTGCCGTAGCCCCTTATATAGAACCTCGGGAATGCCCGGCCAAGGGATGTTTCGGCGTTCAGGCTTGGCACGCGCCCCGCCAATTCGGTGAGGTCTTGGCCGGCCGAAAGAATGGCGTCCAGCGCTTCGCCGCCGATCGTCGATGCGGATACGGGGACATTCTTGATGTTTTCCGCGTGTCGTTCGGCGGTGATCGTCACCGTCTGCAATTGCCCGGGGGTGGCGCCGCCCGGAGCATTCACGGTGACGGCCGCGCCGGGCGGCGCGCCATCGCCCGCTTGGACCTGCGCCCATGCATGGCCGCTGGCTGCCGCCAGTGCCGTCACGCTGATGCTGCAAACTCGCCTGCGAGTCAGTTTCAAATGCCGGTTCATGATTTTCCCTTGTTTGATGTAGCGGGTAGCGGATTGATCGGATTGATCGGATTGATCGGATTGATCCGATCGATCAGATCGTGATGTGCCAAACACGGGTCGGTGTTGCTCTCCGTGTGCGGCTCCGTTCACCCGTTGCCGAGCCGCGCCTTTCTATAAGCAACGACCGTGCCAATTGGTACGTACCACATATCATGATTTTGCGTGTGCCGTCTGATCGTTCGAAACATGGCGGGATCATTCAAGGTTCATTGAATAGCGTAAATAGGGAAATACAATTTAAATCAAACACTTGCGATACTTATTTATTTGCTTAATCGGATAGGAAGTGCGCGGCAACGGATTTTAGTGGCCGATTGATGAGCACAGCGTATATCAAAATATTGGAGAATGCAATAACTGGTACGCACCAATGTGGTTTTTGAGCGCACGTTGAGAACGCATGTTCCGGCACTATGCACCAACAAGGAGTGGATGTTGCAGACGACGGCAATGGGTGCCGGGTCGGGACAGGGCGTTATCGCGGTCGAAACGGGGGGGAGATCAATCGGCGTCGCTATGCGCAGAAATGCGGGTGCTGTAACGGTAACCGGGCACGTATTTCATGACGCAGTATTCGATCGGCTCGCGCCGGTCGGACAGCGTGATGCGCTCGCAGACCAGCAGCGGAGAGCCCGGTTTGATGCCGAGTAAAGCGGCGTCTTCCGCTTCGGCGGCGGTTGCGCTCAAGTTTTCGACTGCCTCGGCCGGCGTGAATGCGAACCGTTCTTTCAGCAGCTTATAAAGAGATCCCGCGCGTTCTATCTGCGCGCGCGTCAAAACGGCGTCGCGCGGCAATACGAAGTAGGCGTCATGCAGGCCGACCGGGGCATCGTCGATCAGGCGAATCCGTTTCACCCGCATGAGCGGATGGCCGGCGGGAACATTCAGCAGGCCGGACAGCGCGAGCGAGGCGCCGGTGGGCGCGACGTCGAGCAGCGTCTGCCCGGCCACGCTGCCCCGTTTGCCGGTATCTTCAGAGAAACTGTCGATGAATCGCGTCATGCCCCTGACAATGGCGGGGGAGACGAAATTGCCTCTGCCATGATCGCTGTAGACCACGCCGCGCTCCCGCATGAGGCGGACGGCTTTGCGAACGGTGTCGCGGCTGACGTTGTACTTTTCGGCTAGGTCCCGTTCGGACGGAAGCGCCTCGTGCTCGCGAAACGCTCCCGATTTGACGGCGTCGCGGATGATGTTGGCGAGCCACACATAGCGATGCGCGGCCGGATCTAATTCTGCGGGTTTATGGTCCATCTTGGTCAAGAAAGGCTGGAATCGGGTTGAAGCACCTCCCCATGAAAACCGGTTTCAACAGGGGGAACAGCGCACCGGATAATAGCACACAAGCCGGCATAAGGTACGTACCAATATGCTGTTTTATGCAGGCTTGCTCGCTGCGCCTTTCAGGTAGCGCAGCGTAAACGCGTGGTCCGCCCGGAGCGCCTCTTTCACTTGGTCGGCAAACAGGCGCGCCACCGTGGCGCCCAACCCCGGAAGCCGGCACTCGACTTCGAAGTCCAGCGTCATGCTGGTCTGACCGTGGCCCAGTTCGATAATGGTGCCCGCGGCATGCGCGGACACCGGCATGTCCATCGGCGTAATGTTGAGTTCCGCCTCGACCTGCGTAGGACTGACGCGGCGCCACCATGTGTGATGGTGCATCTTATGTTCGCCGCCAATCAGCTTGTGCGCCCATTCGGGGATGCTCTCCGCCCGCGCCTGCGTGCTGCGCTCCAGTTCGACTTCGATCAGCTTCTCGTTGACGTTGAAGCGCAGGATATGAAGGTCGGTTGAACCCAATGCATGGTACTTGTGCTCCGGGTAGTCAGCCTGGCCGAAAGCGGCCCACAAGTGCTTAAGACTGGTTGGGTAATCTTGATGTACCGTGAAAGTTAATGATTTCTTGCTCACTCTTTACCACCCTGGTCGAGCCGACTCGGTTTGCGTCGATCCCTGGTTCGTGCGTTGCACGGCAATACCCCGAAGGGGGCCGCGATCATTTGCTGCTTGTCTGAATGTACCTCGTCTGCGACCTGTCGACGACAACATTTGTGGTTGACAGCGCGCTTCGCTCCGATTGACGCCGATTAGCGCCGATTGACGCCGATTAACGCCGACTTTCAGCGGCATTTTTACAACAACTTAAAGCATAAATGGGAAAAGTCGGTAATATAGGTACAATGCTTTCAGTAGGGAAACACTATCAATTGTTCCCGATGGCGAGGCTTCAACATTCAGGCTGACAAGCTTTAGCCCGGGTATGCCGGTAGCGCCGACCACAAGGCAACGTGTTTATGAAGGTTTCATTGATCCGGGTGCAGGCCAGACTGTCGCGACTAAACCTCGGCGGCGAAATGGGGCATGCGTGCTTCCGTTTCTTTGGCGCAATGGCGTTCGCTGCCTGCCTGGCGGTCGCTTATTTTGCCGGCCGGCTGGCCGATGCCGGAGCGGTCTTCATCGGCGTCGGCGTGTATCTGATCTTCGGTTTGTTGTGGATCGGCGTCGTGGGCCGGGCGGTGCTGACCTACCAGGAACGCCGCATGTTGTCCATCATCCTTGACCCGGCGTGTTTCGCCGTCTCGATATATTTCGGTGGGGCGGCGCTCGGACCTGTGACGTGGGCGCCGATTGTGATGGTGATCGGCAACGGCATGCGTAACGGTCCTTACTATGCGCGTTTGTCGACGATTTCCGGTGTCGTCTGCATGTCGATAGCGCTGTGGTGTTCGCCGTTCTGGCGCGGCATTCCGTTGGTGTCGGCAGGATTGATTTTTGCGATTATTGTGCTGCCCGCCTATGTGCGGCTCCTTTCCGAGCAAATCGAACAAGCCAAACGCGAACTCAAACTGCGTGCGGCAACGCTCGAATCCGCATCCAGGACGGATTCGCTGACCGGCATCCTGAACCGGTCCGGCTTCTTTTGCGCGCTGGAAGAATTGCTGGAAGAGGTGCGGGCCGATGCGAGCAGCGCCGCGGTCATGCTGCTGGACCTCGATGGCTTCAAGGCAATCAACGATGAATGCGGACATAGCGCCGGCGATGCGGCGCTCAAGGAAGTGGCTGTGCGCCTGACGCTGTGCGTGCGGGCCGGCGACACGGTGGCGCGCATCGGCGGCGATGAGTTCGGCATTGCACTGTCCAGTGGATTGACCAATGAAAGCGTGGAGCGCGTGGCGCAGGACTTGATTGATGCGATTTCCTCAATGCGGTTTCCGGCAAAGCCGGAGCTGCGCCTGGGCGCCAGCATCGGCATCTGCCTGCTGCCCAACCCGCGTTTCCTGATCGCGGAAGAGATCATGGAGGAGGCCGACCGGCTGATGTATCAGGTAAAACGAGCGGGAAAAAATCGGTTCAGGTCTTCCGGCGAACCGGGTTCCCGTTACGCTTGAGGCGACATAGCCCGGCAACGCAGTTAATGCAAATGACGACGGAACCGGCACAAAAATCTACCGTCGGCCGGCCTGCGGCGCTTTGTTTCGGGTTTTCAACATGCCATAGGGAGCTTCTTTTTACGAGTTGGATTCCGTTTTTGCCCGCTTTGCGGGGCATTTTCTTGGTGGGCGCCGGCATGAATCGACATGCCGCCACCCGCGCCGACCCCGGGAAAATTGATGCCGTTGTGAAAATTCTCTATACTAGGAGCAATTGCGGCCGGACGGCCTCGACAAAAAGGATAGACAACGATGGATCAGCGACGCCTCAGCATAGCGGATATTGTGATCGGCGAGCCCTTGCAATGGGATGTCTATGGCGTCGATCAAAAGCTGTTGCTGCGCAAAGGACAAATCGTCGAAAGCGAACGTCAGGTGGAAGGTTTGCTCGAACGCGGCTTGTATGTCGACGCTGCCAACGGTCCGCACAAACGCTCCGAAGAGCCGGTTAAAAAAATCGAGGTTCCGTCGGCCCTGCGCCTGCTCAATTTGGCCAACAAACGGCTGGAGCGCCTTCTATACAGTTTAAGCGGCGAAACCGACGCGCAAGGCAAGATCCTGGAAGTCGTCAAGGCGATTACCTATGCCACCGATATAAATCGCGACATTGCGCTTGGCTGCATCCTGCTCAACCAGTCGGCCGGTAATTACGCGGTCAGGCATTGCGTCGACACGGCGGTCGTGTCGTTGCTGATCATGCGCGCGATGCGCAAAACCCCGGATGAAATAGCCACGGTAATGGCAGCGGCGTTGACGATGAATATCGGCATGCTGCGCTACCAGGATCAAATGGAAAGCAAGCAGGATGCGCTGTCCGAGAAGGAAGTCGACATTATCAAGAAGCATCCGGAAGAGAGCGTCGCCATATTGAAGCAGGTCGGCATAGACAATGCGGATTGGTTATCGTATGTGCTGCTGCATCATGAAAATGAAGACGGCAGCGGCTACCCGCTCGGTAAAAATGTGCCGGCCATCTCGCAAAATGCCAAAATTCTGGCGCTTGCCGACCATTACTGCGCATGCATCTGCAGCCGCAAATACCGCAAGACCTTGGCGCACAATGCCGCGCTGCGCGATGTGTTCCTGGTCGGCGGCAAACCCTGCGACCCGATGCTGACCGCTTACTTCATCAAGGAGCTCGGCACCTNNATTTGTGCGCCTGGAAAACGGTGAAATCGGTGTTGTCACCGGCAAAGGCGCGGAGGCGGCGACGCCGACCGTCCATGCGCTGGTCGGCCCGCGCGGCGCGCCGCTGTCGTTTCCAATCAAACGCGACACCGCAAAACCGCTGCACGGCGTGCGCGAGGTAGTCACCGGCGAACACGCAGTCCTGCGCGTCAGTTTGCAGCAGTTATGGGGCGCCGAGGCGAGCCTGTAATAATGGCGCGGACCCGCGGCGTGCAGCACTTCGATAACCTGATGCCTGAGGCGCTGAGCAATTCGGTGACCTGAGCGACTTGTATTCGGGACACTAACGCGGCGGCAGTGCATCGTTTAGCGGATAGCGGGCGATGCCGTCCTGGGTCAGCGAGCCGAAGATCAACCAGTCGCCCGATTCGACGACGTTGGTGAGCGGCGCATAGTTGTGCGGCCCGGC
>PKWO01000303.1 GCA_003132085.1 Oxalobacteraceae bacterium
CCAGCGGCTGAATAGTCACAATTCTTGTAAGAAATTTCCATTTTGGATTGCACGCGTTGAAATTTATATCTATGCTGGATAAATATAATGAAACGCCCGCTGTCGTTTCTTGAGCGGACATACAATCTGGTGGCAGAAATGAAACTTGGCATTCCTATGAGCCGCGCATTGGCGATACTGGGCGTTGCGGTGGCGCTGGCCTCAGGTTCGGTCGCTTCTGCGGTAGAAATCGCCGGTGTGAAACTGGATGAGACTGCGCGGGTCGGCGACCAAGACCTTAAGTTGAACGGCGCAGGCATTCGCTATAAGGTGATTTTTAAAGTCTATGTCGCCGGCCTGTATCTTGCGGAGAGAAAAACCAATTTGCCGGACATACTGGCATTGCCGGGGGCCAAGCGCGTCACGCTGGTAATGTTGCGGGATGTCGACAGCGATAGCTTCGGCCAAGCATTTATGGATGGCATCAGGAAAAATTCAGAGATTGCCGAGCGGGCGAAACTTGTCAGCCAGATGCTGACCTTTGGTCAAATGTTTGCGTCGGTTCCTGAAATCAAAAAGGGCGACGTGTTGATCGTCGACTGGATTCCTGGGGCTGGTACTATTTGTCAGCACAATGGCAAGAAAATCAGCGAATTTATACCGGACGTCGCCTTCTATAATGCGTTGCTCAAGATTTGGCTAGGCCGGAATCCTGCCGATAACCGGCTAAAAACGGCCATGCTGGGCGAAAATTCGTAAGATGCGGCGGGTGGACTCGGTTAATTCGGCTATCGCGGCGGTTGTTCGCCGATTCCTATAAAATTCAGGCAAACCAATCTTTTTTCTCGTGTCGGCGTGATGTATGCCGATGCATTCCTTCACTACGCTTGAATGACATGACAGAACAAAATAACGGCGCCCGGACGTTGGAGCATTTATTTCAGAATAATCGCGAGTGGGCAGCAAGCATTTGCGCCAAAGACGCGGATTTCTTCCAAAAACTGGCGATCCAGCAATCACCCGAGTATCTGTGGATAGGGTGCTCCGACAGCCGAGTCCCCGCGAATGAGCTTTTGGGTTTGTTGCCGGGTGATGTGTTTGTTCACCGCAATATTGCTAATGTTGTGGTCCATTCCGATTTAAATTTCCTGTCCGTGCTGCAATTTGCGGTTGAAGTTCTAAAGGTCAAACACGTAATCGTCTGCGGACATTATGGTTGCTCCGGTGTGCATGCGGCGCTTACCGGGCGCCGGGTTGGCTTAGCTGACAATTGGTTGCGGCACGTGCAGGACGTGCATCAAAAGCATGAGCGTTATCTGGGTGACATGCCATCAGGGCGCGAAAAGCAGGACCGCCTGTGCGAGTTGAACGTAGTCGAGCAGGTTGTCAATGTATGCCAGACTACGATCGTCCAGGATGCCTGGGAACAAAGGCAGCAACTCACGATTCATGGCTGGGTGTATGGGCTGCATGACGGCTTGCTGCGCGATCTGGGAATGTCTGTGGCCGCCCCCGACGAATTGACGCCACTTTTGGCGAATGTGTTGCAACGTTACGGGACAAAGTGAAAAGCCGTTAATGCCGCTCTAGACGTCCGTCACGCAGTTTCAGCCTTTGCACATCCGGCAGTCCAATCAAATCGCGGTCATGGCATACCATGATGACGCTGCTGCCTTCTTCGATAAGCGTGGGGATCAGCGCAATCACTTGCTCCCGTGCCGCTCCGTCCAGATTCGCGGTGGGTTCATCCAGCAGCAACAATTTCGGTCTCAGTATCTTGGCACGCGCCAACGCGACGCGCTGCTTTTCACCGCCGGACAAGGTGGCGGATTGTCGGTCGCCCAAGTGGCCGACGCCAGCCCACTGCATTGCTTCTTCGACGCGCTCCTCGACTTCGTCCGCTGGCAAGTTGCGCTGGTTCAAGCCATAGGCGATATTGTCGGCGACGCTAGAGGCAAACATCGCCGGTTGTTGGTGTACATAGCCGATCGCTTCGCGCAACACGCGCGGATAGTGCGAGAAAAGAATTGGCTTCCCCCCAAAAAACGCCTGTTGAATCGTTGCCGATTCGAGTCCGCACAGGATACGCAACAAAGTACTTTTGCCGGCACCGTTGATGCCGGTCAGCACGTACGCGCTCGCTGCGGCTATCGTCAAGAGATCGATTTGCAGCAGTGTGCGATGTCCATATTTTTTTTCAAGGCCGAAAATCGACAACAGCGGCGGCGATGGCGATGGCGTTGGAGTGTTCATATCGTGCGCACGGATTGCGTGTCGCCTTGCAGCAGCATCAGCAACGCGTTCATGATCAAGGCCAGCAGCACCAACACAATCCCGAGCGCGATGCCCTGGGCAAATTCGCCTTTACTGGTTTCGAGTGCTATCGCGGTGGTGATTGTGCGGGTTTCCCCCGCGATATTTCCGCCTATCATCATTGCGCAACCGACCTCCGAGATAACTCTGCCGAAACCGTTGATTATTGCGGCCATCACGCCAAATCGCGTTTCGTGCAATACGGTTCGCATGACGCCCCAGCGTGAAGCGCCAAGCACAATGGCGGTTTCCGCCAGCCGTGGGTCACAGGCTTGTACCGCCGACAATGTGAATGCGATCAAGACCGGGAGCGCAATCAAAGCCTGCCCGGCGATCAGACCGGATTGCGAGAAAAGCCAGTGCAAGCTCCCCATCAATCCCTGGCGCGACAATAGCAGATACAGTAATAGGCCGATCAATACCGTGGGAAGCGATAGCGCTGCTTGTGTCAGCCAGATTACTACGCGCCGTC
>PKWO01000474.1 GCA_003132085.1 Oxalobacteraceae bacterium
CTTTTTTCAGGGGGGATTACCTCAGGACTTCATGAACATCTACCGGTCTATATTCGGTTGCGTGAAGTTCCTGATACGCTCAGCCTTTTCTACGACATGGAAGGGGTGTTAGCAATTGCAAAGATAACTGACGATGGCATTTGCTTTTACGTAACGGAAATCCCATTTACATTAGGAAAATATCAATTCTGGCGATTGAATTCTACGGATAAAGCTGATGGTTCATTTTTTGCCCCATGAGCAATGTTGTCAGCATTAACACGCTTGGCGTTGTACTTAAAGAGGTCAATGACAAATGATTTTGCTCGCCGACAAGCAGTTCTGCTTTGAAAAAGCATCCACACAAATGCATATTGGGAGCAACCTATGTTAATGGGAAGGTTTCTGCGCTTTTTTAATATACCAAGTCCCAGCATCAAAAAATGTGACGAGATATCGTCGCTTGCGCTGTCAAATGCGACATCCGCCACGGACGGCAAAAAAACACCGGATAAATGCGTCATGCATCTGAATCTCGGATCAAAGGGTGGCATTCATGTATATGAGAAAGCGGATGGCTCGACGTATTCCATCAAAAGCGGGATGCATAAAAAATAACGGTAGTCATTTGCAAAAAACTCCTTCCGTGCGCTAACTCAGTCACTAACCATGCAGTCGCAGCGATAGCGTAGTCAAAAATCCCTCTACAGATATTCCCAAATTACCCGATGACAGATCTAGATAACTGGCACGTGCGATTAACTTGCGCGCGCAGTGCCAAGAAATTCACCAAATCTGCCTTGGCCCCATTGGTGGGCGTGTCGCCGCCAGCGATCACCGGGTGGGAAAACGGCAATACGAAGAAGCTGGACGGCGACTATTTGATGAAGGTTTGCCGTGTGCTGGAAATTACGCCCGAGTGGCTAATGCACGGCGATGGTGCGGCGAACGCTGGTATGCCAAGCGCGGTAATTTCCAATGATGAAATTTCAACCGTTGATCATCAATGTGGGTCTGAGCTAGTTTATGTCACGCCGGAGGAGATTCGTCTATTGACCCAATTCCGGGAAATAGATGAACGCGGCCGACGACAAGTCAGTTCCGTTTTGCAATTTAATCACGAATGGATAACCAAACTGCGGTAGCTCGCATTGTGCATCACAATTCGCCTCGTACACCCGCCAATCCAGTTTTCAGTCCTTACCGCCTGTTAAGCCCAGATTTGCTTGCCCACTTGTTCCGCGCGTACTGCATCGCGTACCGCCGCAATGCGTACCGCTGTCGTCTTCGATTCGTGCGCTTCGGGCCGTTTGCGCACCCAGAACTCATCTAACGGTCGACGGCATGTCAAATCTGAGATCCTACACATGGTGCAAAATGCTGATTTCATGCGTACCACTGCGTACTACCGTAGAGCGGGGGTTCCAAAATATTGTTGAATGCAGGTCACTTCGATGGTTTCTTCCCTCTTATGCCGATGTTCTTTAGTCGAAATTCCATCGCAGGATTGGAGACCTTGAAGCGAGATGCCATTTGCTCGATGAAGTTGGCCATAGGCATCATTTCTACATCTTTTTCAATTTTAAATTTGTCGATGACAATACGCCCGATTGATCTAATAAGGTCGGCCGGCATAAGTAATTCAGCCGCAAAATTATTGGCTTCCGACTCGAAGCGGTTCCAATAAGACTCGCTTCGATTCATCGTCGCTTTAGTATCAATGAATGTTGTTTGGTTGGTCGCACGGTGCATGCAAAAATGACCTATTTCATGTGCTAAAGTAAACCGACGACGAGGCGCGTAGGAATTCTCCATCGGATTAATCCACACTCGTGCTGGCTCGTCCTTTTCCAGCGTGATTTTGCCAACTGTATTGATATCATCAACATCGAATCGAGTTTCATCAGCTACCAAAATCCCAAGCAGTTCAGCAATTTTGTCAACGTCAACAGGTGGCCCGCTTCGATAGAGATCGTAATCGAACTCGCCTTTAAGAAACGACGATAATGCATCCACACTCAGAATTTGGGGAGCTAGACTCACAGTGTTCATTTTGGTTCCTTTAGCCCATTCTTACCTGCGGACAAATCGCCGAACATTGCATCAACTGCCTCGGCTTCTTGAGTCGCATCGCGCATTCGCGCTCCGGCTTTCGCCTTCCACGAAGCAAGTTCCTCGCTAATCTTGTCAGAAAGCGCTTCGCTCACATATTCAACGACGCGTGGATTTTCCATCGCTTGTTGTACCAGCAAAACTGCCTTCTCGTCGTCGGTGCGCACTATCTCCAGTACCGACGAAAAGGCATGCGCAATATGCGATTCTTTTTCTACTGCGAAATTCTGCGTAAAAATTAGACCAGCAATGGTCAATAAGAGGGCCACCGCCGCAATCACAAAAGTTGTGTAAACAATATACGTGTTTGCAATCGAAACCGCATCAGCGGCAGCAACGGTTGCTAATCGACCGGTATAGTTGATCAAGGAAAACGCAAACAATCCCCCTATCAACCCGCCCACAAAGCCACCGAGAAAGCCGCGCGTTTCTTTTGCAAGCCATCGTATGGCCTTGATCGGCGATGATTTCTCCGTGCCTGCCACAATGTGCTCCTAAAGTATAGCAAGTGCTGTGTATTTGTACAGCACTTGTTGAAATTATTATTCTTGCGTGCGATGATACCAAGAAAGCACATGGTGCGATAGGCGAATGGCTCCCCTTTAACATCGATAGCAACAGGCCGTCATTTCAGTTGCCGCAGTGAGGGCTAGATTACGAGTTGTAACTTTTGCTTGACGATGGAGGAACTGAACGTTGATTTTTCGATTCTGGACTGGACGCTATAAAAGGTGCCATTTCGACCAACACTATCGAAAGTGTCCGTTGCCATACCAATGATGCTGATCCGGCCGCTCTAGCTCCGCCTTGATTCCCTGTGAAGCCCCTCCGAAGGCCCTTTCAAGGCAATACCACGCCCATCCGCGACGAGAAAACTGGCAAGTCGTCCAATTCCAGAAGGTTGCTTTTTTTGTCCCGCCAAAAGTACGGGTTTTGTGCCGCGATAGTCCGGTTTTTGTGCGGGAAACGATTACAGTTCATGGAAACTATCGTACACATCGCACGCTAGACTTCCAACGGGACGTACATATCGTCCGGATACGGTAGCGCATTCGCAATTCTGCGCAACATGGTCAAGTAATCCTTGATGGTCGAATGCAACTCAACGCCTGTGCCGATGGGGCGGTCCTTAAAGGCATGAATAGCATTTCGCCGCGCTTGAACAAGCCGAGCGAGCTTGCATTCCTCTTGGTCGAGCAGATCAGCCTTTTCGCAATAGTCGATCAGGACGTCTAGCGTCAGCCCGTCGGGATCGAGCAATATTTCTTTCGTTTTGTGCCAAGCTCTCGTCTGTTTCAGAGTAGCAACGTCTTTTTTGTAATCTTGATAGTTGACGGCAAGGAATAGTTTTATCGTACCTTCCATTAAGCTCCCAAGGTTGGCCCAACCTAGAACGAGGTCCCCGTCTTCAAGATTTGTCGGCGCATTGACTATCCAGTGACGCAACGAGCGCGAAAGCGAGACCTGCCTATCAAGTCGTGACTTAGTCAAGAGTTCCGTCGCGTCTTCGGGTGCCCAACCACTTGCCCCGGCCCAGAACCGCCCTAACCCGTCATTGAGCTTTTCAATCCGTGCGACAACATCGTGAATCGGTCGCACCTCATCCAATATGTTGGGCTGCTGAATAAATTTAGATTGCATCGGTACATTTTAATTGTTTGGAGACGGTCTCGGTCAGCTTATATCTGTTGTTTATTGTGCGTACCTCCGTGCGCCCCTGCGCACCATCAAATTAAGCATCCAGCTTCTGCGCCCTGTTTTGATTACCTCCTTTGGCCAATTTAGTGAAGTTAGGCCGGCAAAAATTACAAACCCTACACAGGATAGGGTTCGCCATTAATCTGAACGGCAGAGTCATCAAACCCTATGGTTTGGTGTCCGAACCCTATAGGCTTCGGTTCAACCTTGCACGGGCGGGTCATGATTCCGACAAATGTATCCTTTGCGTAGGGCTTCGGGAACTCCAAACCCAACGCGTTCAATAGCGGTGCCGGATTCTGAAAATGAGGTGCGAGCAGTGCATTCAACACCTCATCAGTCAATCCGCTATTGGTCTCCAACATGTCGAACGCCAACTCCACCGCCGCCTTCCTTGTTTTTGCGCATACGCGCGCCTCATGTTTTTGCCGGGTCAATCCGTACTTTTTCCCGACCTGGGAATGAAAGTCTCCTTGCATGGCTTGCAGCTTGGCCCGCCCACCCATCAAATCGCTGCCAATCATGCGACCGCCAATCAAAGGCAGCAACAGAACGTGACAATGGGGCGCTGCTTCATCATTGTGAACGACAGCGCTGATGACAGGCACGCCGAAGAATTTCTCCGACCAAATAACCGAATCATCAAAAAACGCATCACGATTAATTTCCGACTCAGGCGACAGGCAAAAAATAATTTCAAGCGCAAGTACTGCATCTTTACGTGTCGCCTTTACTCCGGCTTCGGCCATGAGCGTTTTGGCCTCGTTCGCCACACCTTTGGCTGTGGTACAGCCGCGCAAGACGCTATTTTGTCCAACTCGTGTGGGGTCGATGTTATTGCAATATGCGGCGTCCAATTGAAATTCGCGAAGGTTATGCCGTGCTGCGATCATGACCTTGCCCTGTCCGGTCAATTTTTGGATGCGCATGACCTGGATGTGCATCGCTAACTCCAGATTGCCGCGACGCAAACCATCACGAACATTGCAAGCTCAGGAGGTACCATCGCCATGGCGCTGCGCAATTTGATAATAACGCGGCTCATTAATTCACCTCCGCGCGAAGTGTACGCATCCATACACGGATCTTGTGCAGGTCGCTGTCGTCGAATACATACACGCCGAATTTGATT
>PKWO01000111.1 GCA_003132085.1 Oxalobacteraceae bacterium
GGTTAACCCAGGAGGCATGTGGCATGGGACGCGCAGCAACCCGCAAGGCGTAGACCTGATGCGCAATGCGCCTCTTGACGCGGTCGATAAGGTGCCGTTCATGCTTGGCGGGCAACGATACAGTGCCCGCCTGCCTTGGTATAGGGGCTCGATGGACAGCCCAATGGAAATCGAAAGCCAAGCCGTCTGCCGCGTCGTGGAAGAAGAGTTGCTGCAGCGGGAATTCAGCCTGGCGCTCGATTGCCATTCGGGTTTCGGGCTGAAGGATCGCATATGGTTCCCGCACGCCCATACGCCGGTGCCGATTCAACACTTGCCTGACATCTCCGCGCTGGAAGACCTGTTTAGTCAAACCTACCCCAATCACAATTATTTGTTCGAGCCGCAAAGCCACCAATACCTGACGCATGGCGATCTTTGGGATTACCTCTATCTGCGTGCGGAACAACAGGGAAAGCGCGTCTTTTTGCCACTGACACTGGAAATGGGATCTTGGTTGTGGGTCAAAAAGAATCCACGCCAGTTTTTTTCGCGGCAAGGTCTCTTTAATCCGTTGCCTGGGCATCGCTTGCAACGAGTATTGCGCAAGCATTCGGTGTGGCTGGACTTCCTGGCACGTGCCGCCTGCGGCAACAAGCGCTGGCTACCGGTCGGTGCCGAACGCATACAGCATCACGAGCGCGCGTTTGCNNTTCTTGCGCGGCCTGATGCGCGAAAAACGCCATTGGGGTCAATTTCCCGCCGAATTTCGCGGTGAAATGTCCAATGCCGACATTGTGACGCTGGATTTGCCGGGCAACGGCACGCTGTATCGGGAACCCAGCCGGTTCCGGATTGAGGACATGATGCAATACTGCCGGCAGGAACTTGCCACGCGCGGCATCGCACCGCCTTACCGTCTATTGGCATTATCGCTAGGTGCAATGGTCGCGGTAGCATGGTGCGCGCAGCACCCAACCGAAGTTGATGCTTGCGTGCTGATCAACACCAGTCTGCGCCCTTTCAGCCCGTTCTATCGCCGCCTGCGGCCGCACAATTACCTGCAATTGATTCGCGCGACCCTGGATGATAGCGTGGAGCAGCGGGAACAACTCATATTGCAACTCACTAGTTGCCTTGCACATACGCACACTGCACTGACCGATGACTGGGTCGCCTTTCAACGCGAATTTCCAGTCTCGCGCCGCAATGCATTGCGCCAACTCTATGCGGCCATGCGTTATCGTGCACCGCTTCGCAAACCACAACCGCCGATATTGGTGCTTGGCAGTTTGCAAGATCGCCTGGTAGATGCACGGTGCTCGCGCAGTCTGGTGCGTCAATGGCATACCGAGTCCGCCTTTCATCCGAGTGCGGGGCACGATTTACAGCTCGACGACGGCCCCTGGGTTGCCCGGCAGGTAAGCAGGTGGCTGGCGTCTGAGGAAATCGGTCGTCAACGGGCAAGGTTTGGCTCAAGCGCTGCGCCAGAGGTTATAATAGCGGTAGCAAAGATAGCGAGCGAACAATGATTATATTCAATGAGTTACGACGCTTTGACTCGGATAGTCCCGCCAACACGCTCGGGCCGCCTCACCAGCGGCCCGTTTTCGTTATTGGAGGAAATCAGGGCCGTGAATGCGGCCCGATTGCAACGCAGGCTTTGCGTACGCCATTACAAAATTTGCCGATGCATCACTATTGATCTCAAGAAAACCTGTCGATCAGGCCCGTTCCTTACTAGTTCGTTTTATGTCAAAAATTCAAGCACGCAAACCGGTAGAAATCAAGATTGCAACCGTAGTCGCCGTTGCGATCATTTTGCGCGAGACTGACTTGGCCGTGCTGGATGCCGCGATGCGGGAACTGACCGGTGGAGAAGTCGATTATTTCGATGACGAATTCGCAGTCATCGATGTCGGTTTCTTCGATCTGGTCGATCAGGCAATTGACTGGGATGCGTTGATAGCACTGTTCAAGTCTTACCGACTCAACCCGGTTGCGGTGCGCAATGCCAGACCCGGGATGGAACCGCACATCCTGGCCCACGGACTGAGTCTTGATGGCAACACCAAACCGCGACAGGAACCCGCGGCGGAAACGCCGGAGCCGGAAGCGGAAGAAGCCGCCATGAAACCGGTGGTCATCCAGCCGGTAGCCGCTACAGAGGCGCCACCGGCCGCAAAACCGGGTTCCATGATCGTCGACACGCCAGTGCGCGCAGGACAACGCATTTATGCACGCGGTTGCGACCTGATCGTGACGGCTGCCGTCAACAATGGCGCCGAAGTGATTGCAGACGGCAGCATCCATATCTATGCGCCGTTGCGCGGCCGGGCGCTGGCCGGCGCCAGCGGCGATGCCAGCGCCCGGATCTTTGCGTTGAGCATGGAAGCCGAACTGGTCTCAATCGCCGGCATGTATCGCACCTTTGATGATGGTTTACCCAAAAATCTGGTGCAACAACCGGTTCAGGTAAGCCTGGATGGCGACCGCATTGACCTGCGTTCGATGAATCCGGGCGTGCGCTCCTAATTTTTCTGCATATTGTGAAAGGATTTTTCGTGGCAAAAGTCATCGTTGTAACCTCCGGCAAAGGCGGCGTCGGCAAAACCACTTCCAGCGCCAGTTTCGCGTCCGGACTGGCATTGCGCGGTCATAAGACAGCGGTCCTCGATTTTGACGTCGGCCTGCGCAATCTCGATCTGATCATGGGATGCGAGCGGCGCGTGGTGTACGATCTGATCAACGTAATCAACAATGAAGCGACCTTGAATCAGGCGCTGATCAAAGACAAACACTGCGAAAATTTATTCGTGTTGCCGGCTTCGCAGACGCGTGACAAGGATGCGCTTAGCGAAGAAGGCGTCGAACGCGTGTTGGCAGATCTGACGAAGATGGATTTTGAATTCATCATCTGCGATTCGCCTGCAGGGATCGAACGTGGTGCTGTCATGGCGTTGACGTTTGCGGACGAAGCGATTGTGGTGACCAATCCTGAAGTGTCGTCGGTACGCGACTCCGACCGCATCCTCGGGATCATACAAGCCAAATCGCGGCGCGCCCAGAATGGCGGCGAACCGGTCAAAGAGCACCTGCTGATCACACGCTACGTGCCAAAACGGGTCGAGGCAGGCGAAATGCTTTCCCACACCGATGTCCAAGAGATCCTGCGGATTCCATTGATCGGCATTATCCCGGAATCGGAATCGGTGCTGCACGCGTCGAACCAGGGCAATCCGGCCATTCATATAGAGGGCAGCGATGTCTCGGAAGCGTACAAAGACGTCGTTGCGCGCTTCCTGGGTGAAGAGGTTCCGTTGCGTTTCACGACCTACGAAAAACCTGGTTTGTTCCAGCGCATTTTTAAAGGTAAGTAATATGGCACTTTTATCCTTTTTGTTTGCTCCCAAGCCGAAGACCGCAAGCGCTGCCAAGGAGCGTTTGCAGATCATTATCGCGCGCGAACGCAACAATCGCTCTGGACCGGATTTTCTGCCGGCACTGCACAAAGAATTGATCGCGGTTATTTCCAAATATACGAAGGTCAATGCAGACGACATCAAGATCTCGCTTGACCGACAAGGCAACCTGGAAGTGTTGGATGTGAATGTGGTATTGCCGGACGCGGTATCCGGACAATAACTGCGCAGCCGGGAGTATGGGGTACAACACGCTCTTTTTAAGACGCCCTGATTCGACTTGGTGAGACGCACTACACCAGGCCAGCGCTCGCTTGCCTGGTGCGCAAGGCTGTCGCATAACGATGCCTTGCCCGCAAACGCGGGTCGGTAATCACTTGCCCCAGGGTCTTGCCCACCGCCATCACAACCGCGAGCAAGGGTAAAACGAGCATCAAGCCGGCTACACCGGCCACTTCACCACCGATAAAGATCATCAACACCGTAATCAACGGATGCATGCGCAAACTGCGGCCCAGCGTAAGCGGCATAAAAATGAAATCGTCGAGCAAACGCACTAGTACGAAGACGCCGATTGCACTATAGGCAATCAGCGGTTCATTCGGAGCATCGGTTGACGCGACCAGTATCACAGTCACGCAACCGAGGATGGAGCCGACGAACGGCACCCAGGCAAGGACGGCCGCCAACAAACCCAACACCAGCGGGGACGACACCCCGATCGCCCATAAACCGCCGCCGAGCATCAGCGTATCAATTACCGTAAGTTTCAATAGTCCCTGAAAATAACGGCGCGCCGTTTGATCGACTTCATGCAACAGGTCGAGGGTTCTCTCAAAAAATGCATTCGGCACTGCGTGACCAAGGAATTTTTTGAAGCGCCGACCGTCGCGCAGGAAGAAAAATGCCAGGAATGGCGCCAACACCAGAGACGGCAGCCAAGAAATAGCCATCACCAAAAAACCCGCGATATGTTGTTGTGCAAAATTTTCCTTGTAAGCCGCCATGCGCTTGTTGACCACATCGCTCAGATGCGCACCGTGCAAAATTGAAAATTTTTGCTCCAGCATCAGCACGCTGTTGCGCACAAAGGCGGCGCCGCCATCCAGATAATGCCCGATCAAATCCGGCCAATATCCGACATGCGCCAGAATCCATGGAGAGCATAGCAAGGCGATCAACGCACAAAATACGAGAAACCCTCCCGCGACGATCATGGCAGCAAGATTGCGACCGACGCCGGCCAGAATCAGGCGCCGCATCACCGGTATCAAAAGATAATAGAGGATCACCCCGAGCAAGAAGGGAATCACCAGCCATAACATCTGTCGCAGCAGAAACAATAGCAGGCAAGTGACGGCAACAATACCCGTCCAGACGATAGGCCCCGAATGCCGTTCGTTCACAAAGCCTCGATTCGCGGTTCGCCGAGCATTACTCCGCGCAAGATTTGAGCGACATTGCGCGCCAATTGCAACGAGATTTTGTAACCTATCGTGGCATCGGTCTCCATCAACGCGACGAAATCCGCCCGAAAGAATACTGCCAGCTCGCACGCCTCCTTGGCACGCACTTGCGCACTGCGCGGCGCATTGTCGAGCAACGCCAAGTGGCCGAAAAAACTTCCCGACGACAATTCGGCAACCGTTTCATTGACCGAATCCCGCATTCGACTGATCGACACCGCACCCGACAGAATGATATATAGCGCCTGCCCTTCCTCCCCTTCGTCGAAAATGATTTCGCCGGCAAGGAATTGGCGGATGTGCAGCAGACTATCGACAATCTTGAGTTCGCGCGGCGTGAGCGTGGAAAACAATGCCAAAGCCTTCAGGCGCTGCACACGTGCATGCAAATAGTGTGGTTTCAGAAAGCCAAATGCCAAAACGTTTCCTCCGAAGACGGCTGGTTTTCCGCTCTTATGCCTGCCCGACGCGGTTTCTCTTGTTGTTTCGTGACCTGGGCTTGTGAATTATGCGCTATCGGCGGGGAAAATTACACAAAATAATTCTCCGCAATTCGGTCGCCGCAACGTTTTTTTCACGGTAGCTATGCACCAGATCGCATAGCGAAAACAAGATGAACCGCTACGTCCACATTAAAGTGGATCGGCAGCGAGCGAATGCTTTGAAGAAGGTATTGGAACAACGTGGTGGGAAGTGCTGGTTTCGAACCAGCGACCTGTCGCGTGTGAGGCGACCGCTCTACCCCTGAGCTAACCTCCCGGTTTTGAACTGTTTGCGCCGCATTTTACACCGCATACTGCTGAAACCCGCATGCAATACAGGTTCCATCGTGCGGTGCGAAGGCGGTACTCTACCGAGGAACTAACCGCCCAAAGCGGGGCGAATTATCTCACAATTGGGCGGTAGAATCAATTTGCGTAATCGCACGCCAAACACAGCGCCCTTTTACCTCTTTGTCGAGGCGGTCCAGCATCGCTTCGTGCTCGGCCAATTCCTCGGCTGTGGCTTGCAAAACGATGATTTCGGCCATCGGCGATGCTTCGCCGACATGGCCTTCGGCCGTCAACTCCGGCTCGTCGTGGTCGATAGTCAGGCTGTTTTGCCCGCGTGTCATCGCCAGATAGACTTCGGCCAGCAACTCGGCATCCAGCAATGCGCCATGCAAGGTCCGGTGCGCGTTGGAGACGCCGTAGCGGTCACACAACGCATCCAGCGAATTGCGTTTTCCCGGGTGCATCTCCTTAGCGCGCACCAGAGTGTCGATCACCCCACCAACGTGCTCGTGAAAACGCGGAATATTCAGGCGTTGGAATTCCGCATCCAAAAAACCAACGTCGAACGGCGCGTTGTGAATGATCACTTCCGCGCCTTGCAGATACGCGCACAGTTCGGCCGCAATCTCGGCAAACTTCGGTTTGTCGCTCAGGAATTCGGTAGTTAATCCGTGCACCGCCAGCGCACCCTCCTCGGAATCGCGCTCGGGATTAATGTAGCTGTGGAAATTATTGCCGGACAGCCGGCGATTGAATAATTCGACACACCCGATTTCAATCACGCGGTCGCCCGATCTGGGATTCAAACCAGTAGTTTCGGTATCGAGAACAATTTGTCGCATAATTTCCTGTGAAAATAAATAGATCTATAGGTTCTCATTGCCGCCATTGGTGTCAGTCAGACCAGCGACTCCACCCCGCGATTGGCTAAAGCGTCGGCCGCTTCATTGCCCGCATGACCGGCATGCCCCTTGACCCAGCGCCACTGGATTTGATGGCGTGCCTGCGCGACGTCCAACGCCTGCCACAAATCGACATTCTTGACCGGCGCTCTGGAAGCCGTTTTCCAGCCGCGCGCCTTCCAGCCGTGNNCGGCGCGCAACTCCATCCGGTTATTAGTGGTATCGCGTTCGCCGCCAAACAATTCCTTTTTGTGTTCACCGGCGACCATTAATGCACCCCAACCGCCGACACCTGGATTACCCTTGCAGGCGCCGTCGGTAAATATTTCAATTTTTTCCATGCTCATTCGACATATGTCCTATGTATCTTGTTGGTAACCGGCACGCCTTGCGCCGCGTTTGCCGATTGTTTGCTCCAGGCCGGTCCGATCAACCTCATACCATTGACGCGCTTGATCGCCTGCACGATGTACACCGCACCGAAGTATGGCCACCAGCGGTCTCCGGCTTTTTCCATGAAGGAATAACGGCTCAGCCATTTTTCAGAATTGAAGGGCGGCGCATAACAACCGAAATGCCCGCGATTAACTTCCATGTTCAACAGCTTTAACCAGTCTTTCAAGCGTGGCAGGCTGATAAATTCGCCATCCAGCGGCAGGAAATGCGCACCGGTCAGACGTCCGGTCACTTGCCGCNNCAGACTATCACTTGCCCTTCCGGAATAAGGACACGCTCCACCTCGCGCAATACCTGGTGCGGTTCTGCCGCGAACTCCAGCACATGCGGCAACACCACCAGATCGAGGCTTTGCGAGGCGAACGGCAATTCGGCAAAATCGTGTAACACGACAATCTGCGTTGCATCGCCCGATTGATTGTTTGCCGGCAAATGCGTATCGGTCAGCCATTTGTTTTGCATGCGGTTAGCTTGCAAAGCGCTAATCTGCGGCAAACCGACCTGTATTGCATTGAAACCGAAAATATCCACCGTGAGCGCATCCAAGCGCGACTGCTCCCACGCGCATACGTAGTTTCCGGCCGGTGTTTCAAGCCAGGGGCCGAGCGCTATAATAGGCTTTTCAGGAGAAGCATCTGCCATGGGTATCTTGAGTGTATTACCAGTTCCTGCGTTTAACGACAATTATCTTTGGCTAATTCACAATGGTAAATATGCCGCTGCCATCGATCCGGGAGATGCTGCGCCCATTTTGGCCGCATTGGATACGCACAAATTGTCGCTAGTCGCTATTCTACTGACACATCATCATGCTGACCATGTCGGCGGCGTACAGAATTTGTTGCAGCATGCCAAAATCCCGGTCTTCGGCCCGCGCTCGGAAAACATTGCCGGCGTCACACAGCCGCTGGTTGAAGGCGATCAAGTGCGTATTCCAGAGCTGGCCCTTAATTTGTCGGTGCTGGACGTACCGGGACATACCAGCGGTCATATCGCTTATGTCGCACAGCAACAACGCTGGCTATTTTGCGGGGATACCTTGTTTGCCGGCGGTTGCGGACGCCTGTTTGAGGGTACCCCGGCTCAAATGGCTGCATCGCTTGCCAAATTAGCAAATTTGCCCGACGACATGCAAGTATACTGCGCCCATGAATACACGATGAACAATCTGCGTTTCGCGTCTGCGGCCGATCCTGGCAATCCGGCTTTACTTGCAAGAATTGCCGTGGAGCAAGCGAAACGGGACCACGGTCAGCCAACGGTGCCTTCGACCATCGGGCTTGAAAAAGCAACCAATCCCTTCCTGCGCTACCGCGAGCCCCTTATCCAGGCTCGCCTGCAAGCGGCCGGCCGCCTGAAAAGCAACGAGCCGGTGGCTGCATTCGCGGCCTTGCGCGAATGGAAAGATAATTTCCATTAATTGAACAGTCAACAAAGTGAATAATTGCAATGTTTCGCAATATGTCTTGACGTCTCAAAAGACCGATGCGTACACTTCACCACTAAATTCGGTTTCACCGATCCGTCACATTTGGTCGGTTGTGATCTAAATGGAATAAGTGTAACGAATTAGCGTATTTCTGCCCGGAGGCGATGCGCGGTATCTGGTTCGCAGCGACACGCCAAACCAGGCTGTTCAAGTGTTACCGCAATTCTACCGTTATTCATAATGGTTCCCGCAATTTTGAGTGAGCACCCATGCAGCTTTCCAGAACGATCATTCTTCCCTTTGCAATGCTGCTGCTGTGTGCGTTGCCGTTCTCCCATGCCGGCGAGTTGACGACAGTTTCGCTTGCCAGTTTATCGCCGTATCCGGCACCCGATGTCAATCTGGGGCCCAATGACCTCGCGCTGGATGGCCTGACGGTTGATGAGGTCGATCTTTGGGGCCGTATTCGCAAGGGTTTCGGCATTCCGGATCTGGACAATGCACTGGTTACTACCCAAACCGCCTGGTATGCGGCACGTCCGGATTACATTCAGCGCTCGACCATGCGCGCATCGCACTATTTGTATCACGTTGTCGAGGAGCTGGAAAAGCGCAATATGCCGACTGAACTGGCGCTCTTGCCCTTTATCGAGTCGGCCTTTAACCCGCAAGCTTATTCAAGCGCAAAAGCAGCCGGCATGTGGCAATTTATACCGTCGACCGGCCTCGATTTCAAACTCAAGCAAAACATGTTCAAGGACGACCGGCGTGACGTGCTGGCCTCGACAGATGCCGCCCTGACGTATCTGCAAAAACTCTATGGCATGTTTGGCGACTGGCAACTTGCATTGGCCGCCTACAATTGGGGCGAGGGTTCAGTACAACGCGCAATCAACAAAAACCGCGCAGCCGGTCAGCCGATCGACTTCAACAGCCTGTCGGCGCGCATGCCGGTGGAAACCCGCAATTACGTACCGAAACTGCAAGCTGTTAAAAACATCATTGCGAACCCGGCGCAATATGGCATTTCATTGCCGCAAGTCGACAATCAACCTTATTTCGTCAGTGTCGACAAGACACGCGACATCGACGTCAAGGTGGCGGCACAATTGGCCGAGTTGCCGATGGAAGAATTCCGAGCTCTCAATCCACAATTCAACCGCCCGGTAATCACTTCCGATACGCCGATTCTGCTGCCGGAAAGCAATGCCGACAAATTCAGGGAGAATCTGGCTAACTGGGGACGCGCACTGTCATCCTGGACCTCCCACACCATTACCACCGCACGCGAAAAAATAGAAACGATTGCGTCGCGTTTTGGCACTACGCCTGAGGTGATCCGCGAGGTCAACCATATTCCGCCGCGCTCCCACTTGAAGGTCGGCTCTACCATTCTGGTCCCAAAAACCCTAGCGACCGGGGGCACCGACATCGCCCGCGAGGTGGCCGAAAATGCCACAATGGCAATCGAAGCGGATGCGCCGGATTTTCGGCGGGTTTCCATCCGGGTCGGTAGACGCGACAGCCTGGCGTCCATCGCCGCACGCCACAGGGTTAGCGTAGTACAACTCAAAGCATGGAACAACCTGCACCAGGATCGGGTAGTTGCCGGCCAAAGCCTGCAAATCCAGGTGCCTTATCGCGCTGGGGGGATCAGGAGAGTTGCTGCCCACTCGAGTCATCGTGTCATCGCGCCCAGCCACCAGACCCGTCACGGAAGAATCATCCTTGCATCTTCCAAGGCACCGAAGAAGCGCCCGGCCTGAGTTAGGGCTTTGCAACCCATGTTTGTGCATGGCAGGCGCTCTCGTTGCGCAGGCTTCCCGGGCGTCGATTTCCTGAGTCTGCGCTCACTCGCATAGAATGCATTTACACCCCAAAAAAATACGACGAACCCACTCGCGTGAATCCGTCGTATTGTGTGATCCCGGCTCTGCTTATTTTATTGCCTGTTTACTGCCTGATAACGCCCGACGAGTTGCCCCAGCCGCCGCCCAGAGAGCGGATCAAGGCCACGGTGGTCACCGCGCGGCTGCCGCGCAATTGCACCGCGTTACGTTCGATGCTGGTCAAGTTGCGTTGCGCATCGAGCAAATCGAGGTAGCTTGAACGGCCGGCCGCATACAGCTTTTGCGCCAAATCTGCCGAGCGGCGCGCCGACACCACTGCATCGTCNNATCTGCTCCGCCTGCCCTGCCAGGATGCGCAAGCCGGCCAGATTGTCTTCGACTTCTGCAAACGCCACCAGCACGCTTTGTCGATAAGTTGCGACCGACTCTTCCAGCATCGCTTCGCTACGCGTGACATTAGACTTGTTACGGCCGCCGTCGATCAGCGGCACCGACATCAGCGCACCCAGCACCCACGAGCGAGTGCTCCATTGGAATACGTCGGCGAAGGTATCGGCCATGCCGCCGACACCTGCATTCAAGTTCAGAGCGGGGAACATCGCTGCTTTCGCGACGCCGATGCGGGCGTTCGACGCCACCATGGCGCGCTGTGCCGACGCGATATCGGGCCGGCGTTCCAGCAGTGACGAAGGCA
>PKWO01000079.1 GCA_003132085.1 Oxalobacteraceae bacterium
TCGGATTGCCGGCCTGCATCGCGCCGATCTCTTTGCGCCACCACATCAGCTTGGTCCTGGCAATCGCGGCGTCGGTGCATTCATCCACGGTATCGTCGACCTCGCGGCAAAATGCATACAGCGCAGTGATCGCGCGCCGCCGTTCGGACGACAAGAACAGGAAGCTATAGTAAAAACTGGAACCGCTCTGTGCGGCTTTTTGCTGGCAGTATTCGTCGGGGGACATAGATCAAGAGAGCAGGTCGAAACAGTTGGAAGTCGCTATGCTAACCGACTAAGCGCCGGGCGACAAACTGATGCTGGAAATAATGGGTGTTGGGGCGCTTCTTTGAGCAAACAACGTGACAATTTGGTTGATGTCAGGTCGGCTTCATCCGGATTGCCCGCCACGCGATGCGCAGCCAGTCGCTTTTCCCCAATGCCGGACGGCGCGTGAACACGTCGAAGCCGACGTTTTCGATTTTTTCCAGGATGCGCAGGCCTCCTTGCACCACCAGCCGCAATTCCCAGCCGACCCGGCCCGGCAAGCGCAAGGCCAGCGGCGCACCGCTTTGCAGCATCGCTCGCGCGCGTTCGACTTCGAAGCGCATCAGATGGCAAAAACCGGCATCTATCTTGCCCTGTGCAAGCAGTTCCTCGCTTACCTGGTAGCGTTCCCTGTCGTCCTGCGGCAGATACANNGCCAGAAGTTGATGAGCTGCAAAGCGGAACAGATGGCGTCGGAGTCGCGCAGGTTGGCAGGCGTCGCCGCACGGTACAGATGCAGCATCAGCGTGCCGACCGGGTTGGCGGAGCGCCGGCAATAATCGAGCAGCGCGTCAAACGACGCATAACGCTTGGTGACGACATCTTGCTTGAAGGCCGACAGCAAGTCGCGAAACGGTTGCAGGGGCAGCGCGTAGTTGTTGATGACCGCGCCGAGTCCGGCAAACAACGGCGACCCGGCCGGCTCGCCATCTTGAATTGCCTGCAACCCACGCTCAAACGCGGTCAGCGCCGCCAGACGCCGCTCCGGCGTCGCGTCGCCTTCATCGGCCAGATCGTCGGCGCTGCGCGCGAAATGATAAATGGCCTCGACCGCAGCGCGCAATCGCGCCGGCAGCAAAATGGAAGCGACAGGAAAATTTTCGTAATGGTCGATAGACATTAATTTGATGGTCGGAGGGTCACATATAAGAGATATTGATAACGGCCAACCTAAATGTCGGCGATTACCGCTGCACCATCCGCTGCAACCTCCGAATAGTATAGGAAAATACGGTGGGCACCGGACAATGCCCGGTGCGCCAATGCGCCAATGCTCCTAAGAGCCCTCTCTTACGCGAGAGTTCTTACGCTGGCCTCCCGCTCCCACTGGCGTGTCTTGGCCGCTGCAATAAAGCGATCGATGGCGCCGATTTCAATGACGCCGGCGTCGTTTTCGATCCCCGCTTTTTTGAGCAGTTCCTCGGCGCCGTCGTCAATGCATAGTGCTTTCAGATGACCGAACGCATCGCGCACAAAATCGATGGCGGCAGCCTCTTTGCCCAATGCCGTGGCTGCCGCATCCGACAATATCACGGCGACTGCGTCGAAAATGACCGATGGCGTACCGTCCAACTGGCCATCTATTTTCAGCAGAGAACCGTCGGAGAGCTTCACGTTGCCGATTTTCGGTGCGACAAACATCACTTTTGCACCGGCAGCGACGACTTCTTTTTTCACGGCGTCGATGCTTGCGCGATCCGATCCGTGTGTAATCAGTACGCCGACGCTGCGGCCTTCAAGCGTGTTCTTCATGTTGCCGATGATTTGCAGCGCAAGGGACGGGGCCATATCCTGCGTATTGACCGCCGCCTGCGGCGCTGGCGGCAGCACTTCCAGCCCGACGCCTTTCGCGATCCGTTTAGCGAGGTCTTCGTCGATGTGACGCAGATGACCGACCATCGCGTCGCGGATATGCGGATGCTCGACCTTTGAGAGTTCAAACACCAGCGCGGAAGCCAGATGCGCCTGTTCGTACTTGGTTTGGCTGCGATAGAACTGCCGCGCTTGGCTGTAATGGTCGGCAAAACTCTCTGCACGGATCCGGCTCTTTGCACCGGGCTCGACCACTGCCGCGCTATGAAAACCGCTCGCCGGTTGTTCGCGGGGGGAGTCTGCGGCCAGCGTGTTCGGTTCGTATGACACGCGTCCGACCGGCTGCTCCATCTGCATATGACCGTCGCGTTGGTGATTGGCGAACGGGCACTTCGGCGCATTGACCGGTATCTGATGAAAATTCGGCGAGCCAAGGCGCGACAACTGCGTGTCCAGATACGAGAACAAGCGCCCCTGCAACAACGGATCGTTCGAAAAATCGATGCCGGGCACAACGTGCGACGGGCAGAACGCCACTTGCTCGGTTTCCGCAAAAAAGTTGTTCGGCCAGCGGTTGAGCACCATACGTCCAACGACTTGCAACGGCACCAGTTCTTCCGGTATCAGTTTGGTCGGGTCGAGATGATCGAACGGGAAGCCATCGGCTTCTTCTTGCGAAAATAGCTGAACCGCCAATTCCCATTCCGGGAAATCCCCTGCACTGATTGCGTCAAACATGTCGCGGCGATGAAAGTCGGAATCGGCGCCGGCAATCTTGACTGCCTCGTCCCAGATCGTCGATTGCAAACCGAGTTTCGGACGCCAATGGAATTTCACGAATGTCGACTCGTTCGCGGCATTGATTAGCCGGAACGTATGAATACCGAAACCTTCGATCATCCGCAGCGAACGCGGCAATGTGCGATCGGACATGATCCACATCACC
>PKWO01000507.1 GCA_003132085.1 Oxalobacteraceae bacterium
TCAACGGCCTCGATCAGCCGCCGGTCGGAAACGGCCCCGACTTCATCAAGGCGCTGGATATCGACCACGCGCAAGACGGCGAGGTGATGCTGGCCTGGGGCATGAATGGCGCGGATCTGCCGATGTTGAACGGCTATCCGCTACGCTTGATTGTTCCCGGCTATTACGGCACGTATTGGGTCAAGCACGTGTCCGATATCCAGGTGCTGGACAAGGTTTTCGACGGTTTCTGGATGAGCGCCGCATATCGGATTCCGGATAACGGCTGTGCTTGCGTGGAACCGGGCAAGCAACCGGCGAAAACGATCCCGATCAACCGTTTCAATGTCCGCTCGTTCATCACCAGTGTCGTGGATGGCGCGCACATTAGGCACGGACGCGAAACCACAGTGCGCGGTATTGCGTTTGACAGCGGCTACGGCATCAGCGAAGTCGCGTTTTCTGCGGATGACGGGCAGACATGGCAGGCCGCGCGCCTCGGGCAGGATCTGGGGCGTTATTCGTTCCGCGAATGGACCGCCACGTTCAAGCCGGTACGCAAAGGCAACTACGCGTTGAAGGTCAGGGCGGTCAACCGCATCGGCCAGAGCCAGCCGGCCACCGCGCTATGGAATCCGCCCGGCTACATGCGCAATGTGGTTGAGACTACGCACGTCACGGTCGTATAGGGAGAACAGAATGAGCAATCGACAGCATTTCGCGCGGCGGCGTTGCGGTATCGGGATCATTGCGATCATTGCGGTCATTGCGCTATTCGGCGCAGCGTCCGCTTTCGCATTGGATATCAGCTTGCCGCCCGACACGGCAGCCTATCGATCCAGCGATCTGCCCGGCTATCAGTTGGTGCAGCAAAATTGCGTGCTCTGCCACTCCGCGCATTACCCGCAGATGCAACCCGGCACGTCGCCGCGCGGGTATTGGGAGGCAACCGTCAAGAAAATGAAAAAGCCTTTCGGTGCCCAGTTTGCCGATGAAGAAATTCCCGCAATGGTGGACTACCTGGTCAAGACGTATGGGGCCGAACGGCCTGCGGCGGCAGCGCTTCGGTGAGCAGCCGTAAATGTTCGCGCTCGGCGTTTGTCAACCGGCTTCGTCCAGCAAGACGATAAGCGGCTGAAAGGCTTGCATTTCATGAGAGGCAAATGCCGAGGCGCGAAGGAAAAGGTCGCGCGCCACTTCGCGCAACCGCACCTGGATCTCGATGGCCGCCGCTTCGACTTCAAATGAAATCCCGATGTCATGAATCGCATCCTCTAACAAGCAGACGTCCAGCCCGGTGCTGCTGAATGCCCGTTGGATGATATTGACTCGCTCCAACACCCAAGACACCAGATCTTTGGCTTTCGTCGATCGTATCGTTTGCATGTCAACCAGCGTTTGCGCTGTGTGCAGTATGCCAATAATGCGATCGAATAAAATCTTAAGTCTTTGATGCATTTCGTCATACGGCGCCTCGCTTGGGGGCGGGGAACCCGAGCGCGTGACGCGCGCAACGCTTGAAATAATGGATACCAAATCATGCGCATGCTCGCCAGGCATGATTTTCATCGCCAATTCGGCGCGTTCAAGCGGCTTGTGCTGTTTCATGAATGCACCGGACACCATTTCGGCGGTCGCCAAAATCTGCCCCAGGACGCTGATACCTTGGCCGGCAGTCTGGCGCGGATAGCCGGCGCCATCAAACCGTTCATGATGTTCAGCGACCGCCAGCGCGACCTCCGGCGGACAATTTTCGAGTTCTGAAATCAGCATTTGACCGACGCGCGGATGCACCACGACATGTTTCCATTCGTGCGGAAGCAAGCGCCTCTTTGGGTCCAAGTACTCCGGCAGTATGTATAGTTCGCCGATGTCGTGCAGCAAACCGGCCAGCGCGACACTTATTTGTTGCTTCTGGTCCAGCCCTAGTTTCCTGGCAAGGCAAATCGACACGAGGCTGACCAGCACGCAATGGGTGAAAGCGGCCGGGCCGCCTCGTTGCGTAATGGTAAGCATCATGCTCATTGCGCTGCCAAATTGAGCGTCTGCCTGGATGTCAAACGGAGAAGGGCCGGCGCCGCCGACTGCGTTCAACAGGTGTCCTACCGGTTCGATTTCTTGCGCTATGCGCCTGGCTTCTGCGGTGATCGCCTGCATATCGATACCGCCGGCCACCGCAATGCACGATTCAAGCGGTCGATGCAATTTGTGCAGAATCAATTTCTCTTGCACGGACCGCGATATTTTGGTTCCTTTTGCAATTAATTTCGTGCCGGTCGCATTGAAAATATCTTCAGTCGCGGCAACGTCCCTTTCCTCAGCCAAATCCATTACCTTGTCGAGATAATGCTGATTGACGGATTTGGATATTGTTGCGGCTCCTTCCGACATCATGCAATTTCCCCAATTTAAGTCAAATACCGCCGTCACAGACGGTGGTCGGTGCGGATAACCTCTCTATGGAGGCTTTCAAAACCGTTAGAAATCTTGTAGTCCCCGGCCGCACTTCAAGCGGCACGGGGTTTTCAAACTGCGGTCTCAGCGGCGCAATTGAAGCGGGTGGTCATGAAAGCACTTGGCAAAAAGGACGGCGGATGTGTATAAAACGCGGCAGCAATGTTTCTATGTGGTAATTGTACCGGTAAATGCCATGAAAACCTTCTGGTTTTGCTTGGTATTGGGGGGCATGAATTAGAGTAAACACCCTAAATTTTTCGTTTATTTTAAAACTGCTTGGTCTTTCGACCAGACAAAAACGAGAACACCGGCAGCGATAGTCGATGACTGTCTAAACAGCGACTTGCGGAAAAACGAAATGGCTCCGATAGGTTGGGCTTAGGGCTTGCCCTTAATTGAACAATCTCAGGATGCCATCCAGCCCGACGAAATTCAGCGCCACGTCGGCCTGCGCGCGCACCACCGGTTTGGCGCGAAACGCCACCGACATGCCGGCGACGCCCATCATCTTCAAATCGTTGGCGCCGTCGCCCATCACGATCGCCTGCGAGGGTGCGATGCCTAGTTCGCCGCACACCTGTTCAAGCTTGCGTTTTTTTTCATCGGCGTCGACCACTGTTCCAAGTACTTTCCCGGTCAGTTTTCCGCCGGCGATTTCCAATACGCTGGCATGGCTGTAGTCGAGGCCGAGGCGTGCCTTGACGCGGTCGGTAAAGAACGTGAACCCGCCTGACACCAGCAGGGTTTTCAGGCCGGCAGCCTTCACCGCAGCCAGCATTGCCTGCGCGCCGGGCGACAGGCTTAAGCGCTCGTCGTACACGCGTTGCAGCGCCGAGGCGTCCAAACCCTGGAGCAGCGCCACGCGGCGCGCCAGGCTTTCGCGAAATTCAATATCGCCGCGCATTGCCGCTTCGGTGATCGCGGCGACTTGCGGCTTCAAACCTTGCATGTCGGCGATTTCATCGATGCATTCAATGGTGATCAACGTCGAGTCCATGTCCATCGCTAGCAGCTTGAACTCATTCAGGCTGCGGTCGGCCGCCAGCAGCGTGCAATCGATCTCGGCCGCCGAACAGGCGTCTTCTATTTGCGCCTTGAGCGCCGGCGACACTTCTACTTCTTCGCAGCGGTAGGCATGCGGCGCTATCGGCGTGAGTTGCCGCGCACCGGCCAGCGCGGCGATGCGGCGGGCGGTTGGCAGATCGGTGTTCAGTCCTTGCAAAATCAGGTTCATCATGGCGTCGTGGTTGATATCCCTATCCCAGCAGGCTGCGGATGGTGGCTTTAATTTGGCTTACGCGGGCGGCCAGGTCGGGCATGTTGACGGTAATGCGCAATTTGTCTTGCCCGTTTAACCTAATGTGGCGATTTTTTTGAATCAGTTCGATGATGCGCATGGCATCGATTGGCGGATTCGGCTTGAACTGCAGCAGCGCCGATTCGCCGTGCGCGTCAATTTTGACGATGCCGGCCGGCTTGGCGGCGACCCGCAGGCGATGGGTTTCAATCAGCGCCTTGGCGGCATCGGGCAGTTTGCCGAAGCGGTCGATCAGTTCTTCCTGCAAATCGTCTATGCCGTCTTGCGTACCGGAATTGGCCAGCCGCTTATAGAGCGACAGGCGCTCATGGATGTCGCCGCAATAGTCGGACGGCAGCAGGGCCGGAACGTGCAAATTGATTTCGGTGGTGGTCGACAGCGGCGCGGCGGCATCCGGGTCCTGGCCATTCTTCAACGCGCGCACCGCCTCGTTGAGCATCTCGGAATACAGTTGGAAGCCGATTTCATGCATCTCGCCGGATTGATTGTCGCCCAGCACTTCGCCGGCGCCGCGGATTTCCAGATCGTGCATCGCCAGGTAAAATCCGCTGCCGAGTTCTTCCATTTGCTGGATCGCATCCAGCCGGCGCTGCGCCAGCTTGGTCAAACCGCTGACGTCGTTGACCAGCAGGTACGCATAGGCCTGATGGTGGGAACGTCCGACCCGGCCGCGCAACTGGTGCAATTGCGCGAGGCCGAATTTGTCGGCGCGGTGCATGACGATGGTGTTGGCGGTCGGCACGTCGATGCCGGTTTCAATGATGGTGGTGCACAACAGGATGTTGAAGCGTTGGGCGACAAAATCGCGCATCACCTTTTCCAGGTCGCGCTCATGCATCTGCCCGTGGGCGACTGCGATCCGCGCTTCCGGCAGCAAGGCTTCCAGCATCGCGCGGCGGTTGAGGATGGTGTCGACTTCGTTGTGCAGGAAGTAGACCTGGCCGCCGCGTTTCAATTCGCGCAGGCAGGCTTCGCGGATCACCGATTCGCCTTCGTTGCGGACAAAGGTCTTGATCGCCAGGCGCTTTTGCGGCGCGGTGGCGATGATCGAGAAGTCGCGCAAGCCTTCCAGCGCCATGCCCAGCGTGCGCGGGATCGGCGTGGCGGTCAGGGTCAGCACGTCGACCTCGGCGCGCAGCGCTTTCAGCGCTTCCTTTTGGCGGACGCCGAAGCGATGTTCTTCATCGATAATCACCAGCCCCAACCGTGAAAACTTGACGTCGTTGGATAGCAATTTGTGGGTGCCGATCACGATATCGAGCGTGCCGTCGGCCATGCCCTTGATCGCCTGCGCGATTTCCTTGCCGGAGCGAAAGCGCGACAGTTCGGCGATCTTCACCGGCCAGTCGGCGAAGCGGTCGGCAAAGGTTTGCGCATGCTGTTCGGCCAACAGCGTGGTGGGCGCCAGAATTGCCACTTGCTTGCCGCCCATTACTGCAACGAACGCCGCGCGCAACGCGACCTCGGTCTTGCCGAAACCGACGTCGCCGCAGATCAGGCGATCCATCGGCTTGCCGCCGGTCATGTCCCCGATGACGGCGTTGATGGCGGCGGCCTGGTCGGGCGTCTCTTCAAAGCCGAAACTATCGGCAAAGGCTTCGTAGTCGTGAGCCGAATACTGGAACGCATGGCCCTCGCGCAACGCCCGGCGCGCGTACAGGTTGAGCAATTCCGCGGCGGTATCGCGCACTTGCTGGGCGGCGCGGCGCTTGGCTTTTTCCCAGTGACCGGAGCCCATCGCATGCAACGGCGCATCTTCCGGCGAGGCGCCGGAAT
>PKWO01000095.1 GCA_003132085.1 Oxalobacteraceae bacterium
TGCCGAGCGGCGACGCTTCCGGTGCGCGTGGGTCAGGTGAAGTCATGGTTTGGACGGTCAATTTTCCTTGTGCATTTCAAATTTTCAGCTTGAACGGATTGAAATTGGTATGGCGATCATAATAATCTTCGTTTTCTTTTCGCTTCAAAAATGCGACGGCCTTATAGGTTACCGGAGTCATCACGACTTCCCAGCCGGTCTTCAGGAAATATTGCGCGATCACCACGACCAGCAACTGGTGGTTGGGCCAGATGCCATAAAATGCGATCCCATAAAATAGACTGGAGTCGACCAGTTCGCCGCAAATGGTCGAGCCGATGATGCGCATCCACAGCCGCCGCCCTTCCATGCCCACTTTCATTTTCGCCATCACATAACTGTTGACGAAGCTGCCGCACCAAAACGCGATGATCGAACCCAGGATAATGCGCGGCGTGTTGCCGAACACCGCATTCAGGTGGATTTGATATTCGCTGTTGAATGGGTCTGCGGCAGGTGTGAGCGAGAGCACGACAACCGACATGACGGCCGCAAAAATCAGCGCGCCGAAGCCGGCCCAGATGACGCGGCGATCACGTCCATAGCCGTACACCTCGGTCAGGATGTCACCGAAAATATACGACACCGGGAAAAACAGAACGCCGGCGCCGAAAGTGACGTTGCCTATGAGCGGCAGCGTCACTTGCGCCGCCTTGGCCGCCCCGATCAAGTTCGAACAGAGCAAGATAGTGACGAAAGCCGCCATCACGAAGTCGTAATATTTGTATTGCCCTATTGGACGATTCATCGTTACGTATTTCTCTATGTCGCGCGGTTCAGACAGCCTGATTTATAGCGATCCACAGGGACATAAGCGCCACGTTGCCTTCTTAGCCCCCTTCTTCCTTGCCGTATTGTATACATACAAAACCTGCAGGACGGTCCTGCGGACTACAAAAACAGCTTATAGGCCGGATTGTCGCTTTCATCCCAGTAACGGTAGCCTAGACCAGCGAGAAATTCGCGGAAAGCCTTCATTTCTTTCTTGGGTACCTGCAGGCCGACCAGGATGCGTCCGACGTCGCCGCCTTGGTTGCGGTAATGGAACAGGCTGATATTCCAGTTGGGCGCCATGCTATCCAGGAAGCGCATCAATGCGCCGGGTCTCTCCGGGAATTCGAAACGGTAAAGCAATTCGTCATGCGCCAATCCGCTTTTGCCGCCGACCAAATGGCGGATGTGCAGTTTGGCCAGTTCATCGTGGGTCAGATCCAGCGCTTTGAAGCCATGCTTCTCGAAGTTCTTGCTGATCTTGCCGGATTCGTCGCGACTGGATATCTGCACGCCGACAAATACATGCGCTACCTTGGCATCGCTGATGCGGTAACTGAATTCGGTGACGTTACGCGGGCCGACCAATTCGCAAAAGCGCTTGAAACTGCCGCGCTCCTCAGGAATGGTTATCGCAAATACGGCTTCCCGCGATTCGCCCAGTTCTGCGCGCTCGGCGACAAAACCCAGCCGATCGAAATTCATGTTGGCGCCGCAGGCAATCGTCACCAGAGTTTCATTCTTGATGGGCTTTTTGTCGGCTTTCGCTCTTTCGATATACGCTTTGGCGCCGGCAACTGCCAAAGCGCCTGCCGGTTCCAGAATGCTGCGCGTGTCCTGGAATACATCCTTGATGGCTGCGCAGACGGCGTCGGTATCGACCAATATGATATCGTCCACATAGAGTTTCGCCAGACGGAAGGTTTCTTCGCCGACCAGTTTGACCGCCGTTCCGTCGGAAAACAGGCCGACGTCCGTCAAGGTCACCCTTCGACCCGCCCGCAGGCTGCGCGCCATCGCGTCGGAATCTGTGGTTTGCACCCCGATGATCCTGATGTCAGGCCGTACGGCTTTGACATATGCCGCAACTCCGGCTATCAGTCCGCCGCCGCCGATGGCAACAAATATTGCGTGGATGGGGCCGGGATGCTGGCGCAAAATTTCCATGCCGACCGTTCCCTGGCCTGCGATTACGTCGGGATCGTCGAACGGATGAACGAACGTCAGCTTGAGTTTCTTTTCCAGCGTCAGCGCATGTTGATAGGCGTCGGTAAACGAGTCGCCGAATAAGACCACTTCACCGCCGCGCGCCTTGACGGCATCGATCTTGACCGGCGGCGTGGTGGTGGGCATCACGATCACTGCCCGGCAGCCCAGTTTGGCCGCGGAGAGAGCGACACCTTGCGCATGATTTCCTGCCGATGCGCAAATGACACCGCGCTTCATCTGGGCCGACGGCAAATTGACCATCTTGTTGTAGGCGCCGCGCAGCTTGAAGCTGAACACGCTTTGCATGTCCTCGCGCTTGAAGTAAATGCTATTTTCCATGCGTTTCGATAGCGTAGGCGCAAACTCAAGCGGTGATTCGATGGCGACGTCATAGACGCGGGCGGTCAATATTTTCTGCAGATAGTCGGTGGTCATAGAGTCGTAGAGATGGACTTGCGGTTACGATGCCGCTAAGGCGCGCTATTTAGGATCAATCGGCAATTATAATGGACGCCTCACGCAGGTCGTCATGATTGCGCGAAATTCGTCAATGCATGCAGTATTGGCCGCTTGGCTTTCACATGTTGGTACAGGAGCACTTCTCATTTCATGATTGAATCGACAATTTACTGGTTATTGGGTGTTTTGGCCGCGCCCGAAGTCGGGTTGACATCGGTGTTTGTCGTCAGTCTGGTATCGGCCACCCTGTTGCCGCTCGGTTCCGAGCCGGCGGTGTTTGCGGTTGTCAAGGCCAACCATGACCTGTTCTGGCCAGTCATGATCGTGGGAACCATCGGCAATACGTTGGGCGGCATGATCGATTATTGGATGGGGTATTGCGCAAAGCAGGCATTTGCCAAGGAGCTTGGCAGCCGCTGGTTCGGATGGTTGCAGCGTTTTGGCGCAAAAACCCTGTTGCTGGGCTGGATGCCGGGTATCGGCGACCCGATTTGCACGTTGGCAGGCTGGCTCAAGATGCCGTTTGGGCCCTGCGTGCTTTACATGGCAATAGGTAAGTTCTTGCGTTATATAACAATGACCATGTTGTTATTGGATGTGCCGGACGGGTTTTGGCGGCAATTGGCGCACTGGTTGTAGATTGTCGACCCAGCCATTCGGGCTAGTGACCGATGCAGATATCTGGAGCAGCGAGCATTTTCACGAATATTTTTACATTTTTAGGCCATGCCAGCTGTAAGGCTGTTGGCGCGTGGCGCAGAGCAATACGCTAGAATGCTCTTTTAGTGTCAGTCTAACTTCCATTAATGAACGCCCCCGTACAACTCCATACCCTGCTGTCCGATGC
>PKWO01000198.1 GCA_003132085.1 Oxalobacteraceae bacterium
TGGAGCGCTTGCGCGCGCTCGAGTCGTTTAAACGCATCACCGCGCCATTTGATGGCGTGGTAACAGCGCGGAAGACGGATATCGGCGCGTTGATCAACGCCGGGCATGACGCCGGACATGAATTGTTCACCGTTGCAGACGTGCATAAGCTCCGGCTTTATGTCAATGTTCCCCAAAGCTACGCCAATCAAATCCAAATCGGAATGAAGGCGCAATTGGAGGTTCCTGAGCTCCCTGGACAAAGCTTCAGCGCGATCCTCGCCGATAACTCGCGTTCGGTGAGCGAGAATTCGGGAACGGTGTTGATCGAACTGGAAGTCGACAATGCAGATGGTAAGCTGCTACCGGGGGAATACGGAAATGTCCGCTTTGATCTGCCGCGCGATGTCCACGCGGTCCAGGTGCCGGCCAGTGCCTTGGTGTTCCGCAAGGAGGGGCTGACCGTGGCCACGGTGACTTACGATGACCGCGTGGCATACCGTTCAATAAAGATCAGCCGCGACTTGGGCAATATTGTCGAAGTTGCCTCGGGTTTATCCACTACGGATAGAATCATTGATAATCCGCCCGATTCCTTGGAAGATGGGGATCGGGTAAGCGTTGCGCGGGCCGCAATCAGTCCGGCCGGAGGAAGCAAACCATGATTTTGAAGCAATGCCGGATCGCCTTCACGATTGGGGTTGGTCTTCTAGGAGGCTGTTCATTAGCGCCCGTGTATCATGTGCCTACGATCAACATTTCCGCCAATGCATGGAACGATAATCCGTGGCAGCTTGCCAAACCGGCCGACGATCTTCCGCATGGAAGCTGGTGGCGGATTTACGGCGATCCGACTCTGGATGCGCTTGAAGTCAAGATAGAACAGGCAAATCCGAACCTGGCTGCAGCGTTGGCGCGCTACGACCAGGCGACCGCTTATACCAGACAGTTGNNATGCGGGGGCGGCACTTACCACGAACAGGCAATCCGATAATCGCCCTCTACGGGGGGCGAATCAGCCTGACGTCTACGCCGGCAATACCGTGGGGGTCAGCGCAAATTACGAACTGGACTTATGGGGGCGAGTACGCAATTTGGTCGCGGCCGGCCAAGCGGCGGCGCAAGCCAGCGCGGCCGACGTCGAGAATGTTCGGCTCAGCCTGCATGCCCAATTGGCCGACAACTATGTCAGATTGCGCGGAGTCGATGCCCAGGCCAAATTGCTCAACGATACAGTGAGCGCCTATGCCCGCGCCTTGAGTCTGACGCAAAACCGCCACGCGGGCGGAATCGCATCCGGGCTGGACGTTGCGCGGGCGGAAACGCAACTCAGGACGGTTCGCGCGGAAGCCGCTGCGATTGCTTCGCAGCGGGCGTTATATGAACACGCGATTGCCAGCCTGATCGGTCAACCGGCAATGAGTTTTTCCCTCGCGGTATCCCAGAATGATCTCGCCGTTCCGCAGGTTCCGACCGGCCTGCCGTCGGCACTGCTGCAACGCCGACCGGACATTGCTGCGGCCGAACGCCGGACGGCCGCAGCGAATGCGACGATCGGTGTCGCTCGTGCCGCCTATTTTCCGAACTTTTCGCTCGGCGCCGCTTTCGGATATCAAAACACCGGGGGAGCCGGCTTGTTGACGGCCCCCAACAGCTTCTGGACGCTGGGACCCAGTGTCATTTTTAATCTCTTCGATGCCGGACTGCATGACGCGCAGCTTGCAGAAGCACGGTCGGCACTGGATCAGGCTGGAGCAGAATATCGCGCCGCAGTGCTGGCAGCTTTCCAGCAAGTCGAGGACGATCTTGCGCACCTGAAATATGACCGGGAAGGGGCGCTGGAGCAGGATGCCGCGGTCAAATCGGCCGCTAAAACGCTGGACCTCGCTTTTAACCGCTATCGTGAAGGGGCGGTCAATTACCTGGAAGTGGTAACGGCGCAGGCGGCGGCTTTGGCGGCCGAACGTAGCGCACTGGATTTGCATACCCAGCAACTGCGAACAAGTGTGGATCTTATTCGCGCGCTAGGCGGCGGCTGGTCGCAGGAACATGAAGCTGACGGCACGGCGATTGCATCGAAACAATAAGCACACGACTCGCTCCATCACCAAATATGGCAAACCCGCCCGCGCTCAGAGTCCTCACCATTGAGGACGACCAAACCACTGCCGAAGAAATTGCCGCCGAATTGAGCGCGCACGGTTTTTCGGTGGATATCGTCGGTGACGGCAACACCGGCCTCGATAGGGCTCTCAACGGACGTTATGACGCCATCACTCTGGATCGGATGCTGCCCGGACTGGATGGTCTAAGCATTGTCACGCGCTTGCGTGCCGCGGGAGTGGATACGCCGGTGCTGATGATCAGCGCGCTAAGCGATGTTGATGAACGGGTGCGTGGTCTGCGCGCGGGAGGAGACGATTATCTGACCAAGCCCTTTGCGTCGGACGAGATGTCGGCACGACTGGAGGTATTGCTCAGACGTCGCCACTCTCCGGCACTTGTCGTGAAATTGGCGGTGGAAGACCTCGAAC
>PKWO01000469.1 GCA_003132085.1 Oxalobacteraceae bacterium
CGCAAAGAGTTCAATCAGCGAGGTGCTGATGCCGAGAACTGCTGCCACAATTGCCGCTTGTGCTCGGTTCGTTCTTGACAAGTCATTTTGCAACAAAGTTGCGAGACAGCACGCCAAGCGGGTGCCATAATACTGGCAATTAGCCCACAGCGCGCCAGATGAAAATTTTCGACCTACCGCCCCGACTTGCGCGTCTGCATGACCGGAAACAACCGATCATGGTCGCTGCAACTCTTTTCGCCGTTCTGGTTTGCGTCGCGCTGATCGGAGCATATTTACACAGTCTGGTTGTCGGTATCCTGGTCATCGGGCTCGGCATCTTAGGTTATCGCCTGATCGGACAGATCCGTATGCTCTTGCAGGTCGGAGAACAGTTGTCCGGGAGTGAGAAGCGGCTGCAAGCCATTACCGATAACCTTACGGCCTTTATCGTCTATATCGATCGCGATGAGCGCTTTCAGTTCACCAATCAAGCCTATGAAAAATGGCTGGGTAAGCCTTCGTCTGAAATCATCGGGCACCATGTAGGAGAAGCTTGCGGGGACGAGGTATATGGCAAGTACAAACGGTTTTTCGATCGGGCCGTAGCCGGGAGAAAGACCGATTTTGCGTTTGCTGCCATGCGCGACGGCAGCAAGCGCTATTACCACGCCTCCCATATCCCGCAATTCGACGAAGATGGCAAAGTGGTCGGTGTGTGCGGCGTGATTCGCGATATCACCGAACTCAAGAAGCTTGAACTTCAACTGATCAAGTTGGCACGCGTCGACGCGTTGACCGGACTTCCGAATCGCCTGCAATTCGACGAACACCTGCGCAAGGCGATCGGTCGCAGCCGCCGTAGCGGTTTTCCGCTGGCCCTCATGTATCTGGAAATTGACCACCTCAAAACCATCAATGACACGTACGGCTACCAAGCGGGGGATGAAGCGTTGTGCGAGTTCGCCAGCAGACTATCGGCTTCGGTTCGCAAAACCGACAACGTGTCGCGCTTGTCGGGCGACGAGTTCGTTACTATTCTTGAGGGCATGAAAACGAAAGACGAAGCCGACATTGTCGCGAGCAACGTCATTCAAGCGATGCAAGCGGAATTTTCAGTGGCCGGCAAGCTGTACCTAGTGACGACCAGCATCGGGATCGCCATTTTGCGCGACGATGATATTGAACCGCAGTCCCTGTTGCGCCGCGCGCATCAAGCGCTGTACCGCGCTAAGTCGGGAGGAGGTAATGCCCATTCCGCCGCCGAAAATCGGCAGCCTGCCAACCTTGCGGCCGGCGAGCGTCGACATGATGCCATTTGATGTCGACGCGAGGCTGAATCCGGCACGACGCGTTTTTCATGAATCGATCCTCATGGCAACAGAGTGAATACATTTTTCAAGTTGCCGCTAGTTTTTTATCCCTCCAAAGCGGCGGAAGATTTACAGATTTACGAATCTATGCGGTGGACCTCGCATTTCAATGCCAAGGATTACTCAGGCGAATGGGACGGCATTGCGCTGCGATCCGCATCTGGCGCCGCCGCCGATATTCTTTCGCACCCGGATAGCGGAGGCTATCGCAATACGCCGTTGCTTGGACGTTGCCCATATTTTGCCGAAATTCTAAGCTTGTTCGACTGCGAGAAAGAGTCGGTGCGGCTATTGCGGCTGGCTCCCGGTGCGCGTATCAAAGAGCATAAAGACGTGCACGCAGGATATCAATACGATTTTGTCACGTAAGGCATGCTGCCTCGCGGCCTGGACACTTGCATGCGTAAGGCTGAAGAATTGATAACAACGGGAGGCATTGTGCGGTTTATAAAATTTCTGGCGGCAGGCTTGTTTGCCATCGTGCTTGGCGCGACCGGTTTCATCTATCTGGCGCCCATGCAAGCTACCCGCCTCGCACTTGATGCTGAGCGTCAACACGCTGGACTTACGCGCAAGGAAATTGTCTTGCAGGACGGATTGCGTTACGTCTATCTGGAAGGCGGGCAGGGCGAAGCGTTGATGTTGTTGCATGGATTCGGTGCCGACAAAGACAACTTCACCAGGGTTGCACGTTGGCTGACGCCGCATTATCGGGTGATTGTGCCTGATCTGCTCGGTTTCGGCGAATCTGCGCATCCACCCGAGGCTGACTATGGCGCTCGGGCACAAGCCGAACGGCTGCGCCAGTTGGCCCAAGCCTTAGGTATCAAGACGCTGCATCTGGGCGGCAATTCGATGGGGGGGGAAATTGCAATGGCCTATGCAGCCCTGCATCCGAATGAGGTCGCGAGTCTATGGCTGCTCGACCCTGCCGGCATTTGGAGTGCGCCGAAGAGCGAACTGGCGAAGCTGGTCATCGAACAGGGACGCAATCCGTTGATCGCCAAAAACGAAGAAGAATTCGCACAGACCATCTCTTTCGTGATGAGCGATCCACCGTTCATTCCACGTCCGATGCTGAATGTGATCGCGCAAGGACCGATCAATAATGTCGCGCTGGCGGAACGCATTTTCAAACAGATTGCCACCGACTCGGTCGAACAAAGCGTGACCGGCTTGACCACCCCGACTCTCATCGTCTGGGGCGATCAGGACCGCGCAGTGAATGTTGCCACTGCCGAGATTTTGCACAAGTTGATGCCGCATTCACAGGTTGTGATCATGCGCGGCATAGGCCATTTGCCGATGCTTGAAAAACCGCAGCAGAGTGCGGCGGAATATCTGCAATTTCGCGGACAAGGGCGTGGCATCTAACGAAACAGGGAAGGTATCTGCGTCGGATGTGGCGATCATTTTAATCCGCTTTACGGGCCCGGCTACACCACACCCTGTAACCAGAACTGCCATGCGAAAAACATCGCCAGCCCGGCGAAAATTGTCAGCAACTGGTGGCGCGTAGCGGCACACACCGCGGCCGAGAACGCTGCGGCGATCAGTTGCGGGTTGTGCCAATTCAATTCCAGGTCTCTGCCATGCGGAGCGAGAGTCATCGGCGCAATGATTGCCGTTAGCACCGTGACGGGAACAAAATCGAGTGCCTTTTTGAGCAACGGCGTGAAAGCAACCCGGTCGCCGAGGATGAAGATAAGCGCTTTGATGCACACTGTAATTGCAGACATGCCGAGGATCATTAAGGTGATGTTCATCGGTTCTCTCCGGTTGCAGCAACAGGGGACGTCCAACGCGACAGCAGCAGCCCGACGCCGACCCCGATCAGGATGGCAATCAACAATCCTAGCTTGTACGGCAATTCCCGCAGCAGGTACGCACAACACCCTGCGGCTAACGCGGCAACAAGGTGCGGAAGACGAAACAGTTGCGGAACCACAATCGCGATGAAGGTCGCGACCATTGCGAAGTCGAGGCCGAGCGACTGCAGCCGCGGGAAGGCGGCACCGAACAGCAGGCCGACCAGCGTCCAGAACTGCCAATTGGCGTACATCGCCATGCCGGAGCCGAAGAAATACCAATGGCCCAGGGGTGCTCGCGGGTGCTCGCGATAGTAGTGATTCACAACGGCAAAAGTTTCATCGGTCAGTAGGAAACCAAGCAGCCAGCGCCAGCGCGCCGGCAGGTGGGCTATATGCGGCAACAGGGTGGCCGCATATAGCATGTGCCGCAGGTTGACGATCAGAGTTGCCAGCCAGATTACCAGCAGTCCGGCATGCTCGGCGACCAGCCCGATTGCAATGAATTGGCTGGAACCGGCGTATACGCTGAGCGACATGAGTTGCCCTTGCCAGCCGGCTATCAGGTTGGCGACCACCAGCGTGCCGAAGATTATTCCAAACGGTGCCGCGCCGACCAGCATCGGCAATGTATCACGGGCGCCTGCCGCAAAGCGGGACAAATTATCGTTACGGGACATTGAAAATTCCAGATGCGTAGAACCCTCCATAATAATGGAGTATCGCGCATCGAGGCAGCGGATTCGTGCGCGTCGCGCTATTGAACGGGAACGACGATCTTCTTGCCGCCCGCCTTATACTCGAGCAAACTACCCTTGGGGGCGCCAAGCTCCAACAGCTTTTGCCTGATCAACGGAATGCCTTTTTGTAGATCGTTGATTTCAATATCGACACCGGCCCATTCAATTTCCCCTTTTTTGTTCACTGAATTTCCCCCGCCCGTCACTTCGCCGAGTTTCGCTTCCTTGAGCGCAACATCGAGCGGCTCTTCATATTTCGTCGAGCGAACGCCGGATGTCACCGGGTCGTTGATTTTGGCGGCAACAGCGGTGATGTTGTCTGCAGCGGATGCGGAGAATGAGAGGCATGCGGAGAGTGCGAGACAAAACGCGTAGAGAAATTTCATGTTGACACCCTTTGCATGAATGGCGTTGATCAATATTCGGGAAAATGCATGACGACAAACTGCCCGCCAACACGCTGAAAGCGGCGTGCCTGACAACGCAATAGATCACAGTTTGCCGCGTAAAAGACGTCTCAATACCATTGCAGGAATCGCGTCAATTCGCTCGCGGCGTTTGTTATTACAACATAAGTACTTGCCACCTCGCAATAACTATTTAGTCGCGCAGATTTTTGCGCGGATCGCAAACGAAATGGAAAGAATGCTGCAACATCGATTCTGCTTCGTTTCATTCCATCTTGTGGACGTTTTATCGCATTCGGCAGCGTTTTGTCGCATTGTTTTCGTGTTGGAGAATTTGGGCGTTATGATGCTTCTCATTCTTTTCTTGGGAGTGCGCGATGCAACCGGTTATTTTGAAGGACGTCGGCAAGGTATACCATCTCGACGCGGTAGATGTGCCGGCATTGAGCAATATTACTTTGGAGATTCGGCCCGACCGCTTTACCGTGATCGCCGGCGCATCCGGTAGCGGCAAGACCACGCTGTTGAACTTGATCGGCTGCATCGACCGGCCCGATAGCGGTGAAATTATCGTTGCCGGACAAGCGGTGCAAAAGATGTCGGACAATGCGTTGTCGGATTTTCGCGCACGGCATCTCGGATTTATTTTTCAAAATTTTAACTTGCTTCCGGTATTGACCGCATATGAAAACGTCGAGTATCCGCTGCTGCTGGCGCAAGTCCCCGCGACAAAACGCAAGGCGCGCGTGCTGGCCTTGCTGGACGCCGTCGGTTTGGCTGACAAAGCTGGGAATCGTCCTGGGCAGTTGTCAGGCGGTCAGCGCCAGCGGGTTGCCATTGCGCGCGCACTGGCTCCCGCTCCGCAACTGGTGTTGGCCGATGAGCCGACTGCCAATCTGGATAGCCAAACCGGTGCGGCAATTATTGCGCTGATGCGTCAAATGCAACGCGAACACCATGTTTCTTTCGTGTTTTCCTCGCACGATCCGCAAGTGATGGCGGAAGCCGACGATGCGGTGCACATCCGTGACGGACGCATCGTCTCCGTCGAACGTCACGGCAACCAGATGGAGACGTCGGCATGAAAACCTTTTCGCTCGCGTTGCGCAACCTGTTGCGCAATCGCCGCCGTTCGACGACCACCTTGCTGGCGATGATCGTCGGCGCCGCAGCAATTCTCATATTCGGCGGCTATAGCCGCGATATTACCTACGGGCTGCAGACCGGCTACGTGCAACGCAGCGGTCATCTGCAAATTCAGCACAAGGATTACTTCCTGTACGGCAGCGGCAACCCGACCGCATACGGAATTCCCGACTACGCCCGCATTATCTCCGCAGTCAAAAGCGACCCCGTGCTGGCGCCGATGCTGGCGGTAGTGACGCCCACACTGCAGTTGGGCGGCATTGCCGGCAATTTTGCAGCCGGTGTTTCGCGTACTGTTATCGGCTCCGGCGTGGTGGTGGAAGATCAAAACATGATGCGCAAATGGAATGATTACCACTTTCCGCCCAGGGACAGGTCGGCCGCCTTGTTGGGTAGCGAACCGGATGCCGTGGTGATCGGCAACGGCGTGGCGCGGGTGCTGCAACTATGCGCTCCGCTCAACGTCAAGAATTGCCAGGCGCCTCCTGCCGCAGTTGACGCCGGCGGCAAAGCCGCGCCGGATGACATCTCGGCGCTCTCTGCATTGGAAACGCCGGTCGCGGCAAGTCAGGGCTCTACGCGTATCGAGATGCTGGCCGCCAACGCGCACGGCGCGCCGAACGTCGCCAGTTTGAACGTCGTGAAAGCTGAAGATCAGGGCGTGAAGGAGCTGGACGACATCTTTGTCGCCATGCATTTGGCGCAGGCGCAACGCCTGGTTTATGGCGGCGCCGCTCCGCAGGTTACTGCCATCGTATTACAACTCCGGCACACGAACCAGATGCCGGAGGCCGAGGCTCGCCTCGAGCAACTGTTGGCGACTAATTTCAAGGATATCCCGTTGGAGATTCAGGAATTCACTACGCTCAATCCGTCATACGGCCAAACGATCGGCATGTTCAGTGCGTTGTTCAGTTTCATCGCGGTGTTAATTGGGGCTATCGTATTGTTCACCGTCGGCAACACCATGAGCATGGCGGTGGTCGAACGCACGACGGAGATCGGCACGTTGCGCGCGATCGGTTTGCGCCGCGGCGGCATCCGCCGCCTCTTCATCTGCGAAGGCTTGCTGCTGGGCGTGATTGGCGCGGTATTGGGCGTATTGATCGCGCTGGCGCTGGCTTACCTGATTAATCATGCCGGACTCACCTGGCTGCCGCCGGGCAGGGTAGAGCCGGTAGCGTTGTCGGTGCGCGTCTGGGGCGAAACCCGGTTGATTGCCGGCGCTGCTGCCGGCTTGTTGATCGTGGCGATATTCTCCGCGCTATGGCCGGCCAATCGTGCAGCAAAGATGAATATCGTCGATGCGCTGAGACATGTATAACGTGAAACGTCAACGCAATCAAAAGGACACGGTAATGTCAACCTTCAAATTCGCTTTTTTGTTGTTGTTCTGCGGCAGCGTGGCGCAGGCTGCGCCTAGTGCGCAAGAGATTCTTGCCGCCAGCGATGCGGTGCGCAATCCCGACAAACCGTTTAGCCTGACAACCACGCTGACCGAATACCGCGACAACAAGCAGACCGACTCGAACACGCTGGCAATCTACGCAAAGGCTGAAAAAAACGGCGGGCAATACCAGAACTTGATCCGCTTTATGGCGCCCGCGCGGGACGCCAACAAGCTGATGCTGAAGAGCGGCAATGACCTCTGGTTTTACGACCCGTCCAGCAAGGCCAGCGTTCGCATATCGCCGCAACAGCGCTTGCTGGGGCAGGCGGCCAATGGCGACGTGGTGACGGTTAACCTGGCCAAGGATTACAACGCGCAGTTGATCGGCGAAGAGGATGTGGTGGATGGCGAGCGGAAAAGCCGGCATAGTTACAAACTGGCGTTGACTGCGACCTCGGAGGGCGTGACTTATCACCGCATCGAGATGTGGATCGACACGAGCAACAGCCGGCCGGTCAAGGCGCGTTTTTATACCGAAAGCGGACGCTTGTTGAAGACTGCATACTACCGCCATTACCTAGTGCAGTTGGGGGTGGAGCGGCCGACTGAGACCGTGATCATCGATGGGCTGGACCCGAAGTGGGTGACGGTGTTGCGCTACTCGGACTATGCGTGGCGCGATATCCCCGACACCTGGATGCAACGCGACTACCTGGCGCGCTTCAAGCCGGAGTAGCAGATAGGGACGACGCGAAGTTCGTGCCCACCGGGGCAGCCATGCACGTTGCGCATGCAATATCGACTAATTCGGCGAAAAGGATCATGGATGCGCGCTGCTATTTTTATCGGCTTGCTATTGGCGTGCACACTGGCATGCACGTTGGCAAATTCGGCAGCGCCGGATGATGCCGACCTGGATGCTTTGTCGACCGCCGACAGAGCGCCCGCCGCCACCGAGCATGCGGGCGATTGGCATACGCTGCTGGAAAGCGCGTTCGGCGAAACATCTCAACGCTATGGTTTGCCGTCGATACGCAACGAGCGTTTGTCGTTGGATGTTTCTCTCGACAAGACGCTTGCCAGCGGATGGCGCCTGCTATTTGCCGACCGCCTGGACTGGAACTGGCAAGACCAGAGTCCGCGCGAAACCAAAATCAATACGCTGAAGGAAGCCTACCTGAGTTGGCAAATAGCGCCTAGCGAGATTATCGATTTCGGACGCATCAATACCCGATACGGTGTTGCCTCCGGCTATAACCCGACCGACTTTTTCCGCGACGACGCGATCCGTTCTGTCGTTTCCGTCAATCCGGCCAGCCTGCGCAATAACCGGCTCGGCAGCGTCATGCTGCGTACGCAGGTGTTGTGGGACGGCGGTGCCTTGACCGCACTGGTTTCTCCCAAATTGGCCAGCGAGCCAAGCGACGCCGCGTTTAACGTCGACCTCGGCGCCACCAACAAGACGAACCGCTGGTTGCTCGCATTGAGCGAGCAATTGTCGGATAGCGTTAATCCGCAATTTCTGCTGTACGGCGAGGCGGACAAATCGCCGCAACTGGGAGTCGACCTGACGCATCTGCTGGGCGACGCTACCGTGGCCTACGTCGAATGGTCGGGCGGGCGTAGCGCGTCGCTCTATGCCGACGCGTTGGGCGGCCCGAAACGTGATGCATTTCGCAATCGCATCGCGACGGGATTGACGTATACCACGGCCAATAAAATTTCGGTCACCGTGGAAGCCGAATACAATGGCATCGCAGTCGACAGTGCCGGCTGGACCGCGTTGAGCAACGGACCGCTTGCACCTTATATGCAATACCGGAACGTCGCACAGCAGGTTCAGGATTTGCCAACCCGCGAGGCACTATTCTTGTATGTCAGTTGGCAAGATGCACTGGTTATGCATCTTGACTTGACTGCCATGATGCGTCAGGACGTGGTCGATCAAAGTCGACTTGCCTGGGCCGAGGCACGTTACCACTGGGATCATGTGGATATGGCGATGCAATGGCAACGCAACGGCGGTAGAGCAGGGAGTGATTTCGGTGTGTTGCCCCAGCGTACGATGTGGCAAACGGTACTGACCTACTATTTTTGAAAGTTTTTCGACACGGCGACGTAACGAAAAGCCGCATTTCGATGACTTGATTGCAGTGGTTCAAATGTGTGCCGCATGCTCCAATGTTTCTGAAGCCCACTGATTCAAGCTCTTGCCGGATGCCTGTGCAGCAATTGATACTGCGGCATGCACTTCGGGCGGGACGCGTAGCATGATCTTGCCCGATGCAGGCTTTTCCGGTTTTCGATTATTCGCTTTGCAATCGGCAACGTAATGTTCGATAGCTTGATGAAAATCTTCCGTCAATTCGCTAACGGTTTCGCCGTGAAAACTGATGCTGTCGGTAACGCCGAGAACGCGGCCGATAAAAATGTTATCGCGTGGATCGAACCCGACCCGGGCGACGTAGCCTTTGTAATTCATCGTATTGTTCATGGTTGGATTCCTTCCATTTCCAGTAGTGCGCGCAACTCTTCGACCTGATAGCGTTTGGCCTCTTTGCCCAGGTGCGGACGATGCGGGTAAAGACGTTTGCCGTTGAGTTCAAACACGACACGAGAACCTGCGCCTTCGCGCACCGTGCCGCCCAAGGCTTTCACCAGCGATTCAAGGTCGGCGAAGATGATGCTTGCCGATGTCGGCGTGGCGAATATGGCCTTGAGCATTTTCACATGCTTGAATTTCATACTTATTATGCTAGCAGAATATAATATCAATGCAAGCAAAAAATGATAGCATATAGCTAGATTTGTTGACGAAACACTACTTCACCGGAAGGGGGAAGTAATCCCAGCAGCGATTGCGATAGAGTCGCGGCGTCTTGATGTGTATGGTGGCTCACTAAGTGGCACACCGGAAACGAAAAATCAGTTGAGTTTCCCTAGGAAAATCAACGGATTAACGTATTTGGTTGCGAGGACGCGATACGAGACTTACTTTACGCCGAAAATCCGTATTATTTTGCTTTGACACAACAAATACGGGAGTCCTCATCGAACGAGGGCTTTTCTGTGCTTTACCAAATAGGAGCATAATTCTGGGGCGGGATTTCGGCGAAGTCGAACTACCAATCCAAGCATTTGTCGCTGGCTATTTGCTGCTTGCGGATAATTTGAAATGACTCGAATTGCAAAAACATGGCTTGCTTTTTCGCTGTGGTAATATTGCCGATGCCTTTCATTGTGGGCTGGCAAGATTGTGCGGTTTGGCAGACCGACATGCCGTCGTTTTTTCTCCTTGCCTCTTGCGAAAATTGATTTTGTGGTCACCTTGGTCGTGCGGTCACTCTCGACCGATGACAATGGATTTTCAAGGGAGACAAAAATGACATCCGGCATTATCAATAATGCTATAAATAAAAATAGCCTGTTTGTGAATCAAAACGCGCAAGGAAAATTCACCGTCGAGCCTGAGCATTTGACTGCTCCGCTGGCGATCTGCAACACGCAGGCGGAGGCAATCTCGTGGGCGAGAAAACATCACCCAAACAGCGCGCTCCACGTCGCGCGCGTCCGGCATCTGAGCGACAAAAAAATTCCCGATCATTGGCGCAAGGTGTAACGGCCATGTCGAAGTGGAATTCTGTCTTTGCATGGAACGTCGCTGATGGACGATGCATTGAGGCGCCATTCACATGCGAGGGAGAATTGACCCGACCGCGCGCTGTCCTCGGTTGATATGCAAATTTCCAGCACGCAGACATTCGTCAACGCCAGCAAGGAGTTGGACGAAATCTGCAAGTGGCTGGGGAAAATTGGAATAGGTTTTTCATCGACCCGCGTTGGGAAATACAAGGAGATCTTCGCAGTGTTGGCCGAGGCGCAACTCGCCAATAATCTTGACGCCTATTCCAAGGCATACAGCCCCATGGAGTTCATCAACGCCATCATGGAAAGGGCGCAGCTCGCTCGCATCTACCACGGCTTGGGCGGGCTCGACGAGCCCAAGCTGATCGAAAGGATCAAGAAGGCGTTGCGCGGGCATGCCTTGTTCGTGATGGACAACGACAATAGATCGGGACGTGATTTCAGTCTTGAACTTGACGTTGCCGCGAAGTTCGCGCGAAGCGGATACGAAATCGATTTCGGACACGATGCGGACGTCAAAGGTACAAGGGACGGCCTGTGCATCTTTGTCGAATGCAAAAGATTGAAATCGGAAAACAAGATACGCGAAAACATCAAGCAGGGACTCAAGCAATTGAAGAACCGCTACAAATCTGCGGACGATCCCGCCGCGAGCCGGGGATTACTCGCCCTGTCAATTGGAAAGGTCGTCAATCCAGAATTCGGATTTATGATTGGGCGCGACAGCATCGAAATCGGGCAGAAGTGCCAACGACACGCTGACGTGTTTTTGTCCAAGTATTCTCGGTATTGGCTATACGAGGGCATCGACCAGCGATCATTGGGTGTGGCGATGTTGATGGATACGCCGGGAAAAACCACAGATAGGGATCTTCCATTTTCATTGCACGAAGTCGTAATTTCGAACATTGTGGGCCGAACTTCCACCAATTATGCGCAGCTAATAGAAATTGGTAAAGCATTTGAACCCACGCGTTGAAGATATTTTCGCGACGAGATAGCAACAAGACGCATTGACGAGCGCAAGGCTAACAAATCGCAGGATTTTGACTTGGAAAAATTGAAGCGTGAATTGAACCAAGTTGAAAAAGAAATCGAAAATATTTTGAATGTTATCCGTGGCGGTCTAATCAGCGATAGCCTCAAGGATGCGCTTGTGAAAGCGGAGGCGAATAAATCGAGGGTAGAGGGTTTGTTGCGAGGGAATGGTCGGGATGTCGAAAAGGTACTGACATTTCTTCCGCGTGCCGTTGATCGATACACGGAAATGCTAAATAACCTGACCGATACGCTACAGCGGGTACGTTCACGTTCAATTTTGACTCCATGGCATTTGATTCTCGCAGAGGCTGGCGAGATGAAGAGCCTATGCCGTGGGGGCGTTGCGCTCGCTCAACCGGAAATTCAATGGCCGACAACAAGAACCATCATTTCGTCCCGCAATTTTATCTGAGATTCTTTTCTTTGAACAAGAAGGGCATCAACCTGCTGAATTTGAAGAGGGGGAAGGTCGTCCTTGGAGCCCCGTTGCGGCACCAATGCTCGAGGGATTATTTCTACGGCAACGATGTCCGCTATGAAAAAGCCCTCGGCGAAGTGGAGGCGGCGTCTTCCGACGCCCTTCGCAAGCTGATCGAATCAAAAAGGGTGTTCTTGAGGGGCAGCCCTGATTTCATATCTATTCTTATCTACGTTTCGCTCCAATACTACAGAACTGGGTCGAAGGTGGACTACCTGAATCAAATGGTCGATGGCCTCGCCAAGAATTTTTTGAAATACCAGATTCCGAAGGAAGACCTGTCCACTATCACCATAGGCATGGATGGGATCAGCAATTTCTCGGTGCAGAACGCGTTCAAAAATTTCGCCATGCTGATTGACATGGAATGGCTGCTGGTGGAGGCGGAGCAAGGCTGCGAATTCATCACCAGCGACACGCCGGTCCTCTTTTTGAATACGTTCCTCCCTGAAAACCTCGCCTCGGGAAACACGGGGATCGTGTCAAGTGGCTTGATAGTGCTTTTCCCGTTGACTCCGGAGCTGACCCTCGTGTTGTTCGATGGTAATGTGTATCGCACCCATGGAATCCCGGACAATCATGCTTTGGCCCATGTCATTCCTCGTTCGGACGTTGATCAGTTGAATGATTGCCAATGCGCGAGCGCAGATGAAAACATCTACTTTCGCTCCGACCAATTAGATGTCGGGGAAATCTTGTGCCGTTCAAAAAAGCTCAGACCGTCTCAAAAAGCGATCCAAACCACTTTTGTCAAGGAAGACTCGGCGGATCGGCGCCGCGAATTGATCGTCACAAGGCAAGCGGCTCCTCAGCTTGAACCGAAAATTTCCTTTTTGAAGGAAAGGAAAGGAGCATTGCGATGGCGCGATGATTTCCTGAAACAGAAGAGTCGGCAAGCAGTCGTGCTTAGGAATCCATGGCTGCACGACGTGCTCAAGGAATATCAAAAATTGGAGGACGCTGGCATTCAGGTCCCCGCTATTCTCGAATTTATTCACATGAAAGATGAGCAGCGAAGGCGGCAGCATAATTTCCATGCCAATATGCCGCCGTTCGGGCGCTGACCGATGGGGGCGTCGTTCTAGATTCTGATCGCGGTCAGATGCCAAGCAGCAGCGATATGGCAATGCTGAAATTAGGGTCGCCTACTGGGGAGAGTCCACTCGTGGCGAAGTGCGGATTTTCTCCATCTCCGAGCGAAGAAAATCCGAGTCGCAATCGGCAGCATACAAAATTTCGGGAATTGTGCCATCGGAAAAGGCGGCGGAAAAATCAAAACCCATTTGCAAGCCAGAAGGGAAAGCCATCTCGCTTCCATCTTGCAATACAAATTTTCCGAGGCCAAACGCAGAGAGGGAGATGCGGAGTTCCTTTTCATCGCAATATTCTGCGCTCTTCAAATAGGTGTATTTGATGGGGTTTGCAATGTAGTCGGAATTGGCTTGATGGTCGTCCCATGCAACATATTCGACAATGCCATAATTCACCGAAAAAATTCGGTGGCATTTTATCCCGCAATGCTCCAAGGCGGAATTGCCGGGCCGCATGCTTGCGTTGATGACGGAGCGCAATTTGGCGAAGTCAAAAACGAGGCAAACCTTTCCTTTCGCGCTGCCGCTCGCGTAGTTCTTCCAGATGAAGTCAGAATTTTCCAACGAGAAGCAGCAAGTGTATGTTCGCGCTCGCGATGTGTTGAAATAGTCGGCGGCCGAGAAGGATGGGTTTGAGTCGAATTTTGCGGTCGCGTTGCCTGGCAAGTCTTTGGGCAATTGGCGCCCGTCGTTCGCGTCTGCGCCGGGAAAATCCGAATAGCTGTCCACTCGATTGAAGTGCAAATATGAATTGCGAATCGAGCGGAGCAGATTTTCAACGGTCATCATTTTATAGAGCATTTGACCGTCAGACGGAGCCTTCAGTAAGTGGGCGTGAGGCTCCACACCTCCCAATGGGGCCGGCACCCGCTTTCCGGGAGATTCTTTGCTCATTCGACCGCGCCGTCTTCGCTGCTTGCGTAGAAATTCGCCCGATTCATGGTTTCTACGCTTTTTTCGATGGCTGCTGCGGCTTCGCGGGTTTGTCGCTGGCCCAATTGGCTTTGTCCGACAGGAACGTCTTGAATCGGCCATTGTATTTCAGGGCGGGCACGTCGACCGGCCACTCGTGGGCGTCGACGACGAGCTTCAAATCGGGCTGGTCGCGCATGTAGCCAAGGTGGATATCGTTCGAGTCGCTCTTCTTGTGGCCGACGATCTTCATGATTTGCGCGGTGTTGGCGCCGTTGTTGGACATGGCGGTAATCACGTTGACCCGGAACAAGTGGAAGCTGGTGTGCGGGGCCCTGATTTCGTGCGCGCGCTGGTAGATCAGCAGTTGCTCGGACAGATATTTCGAATGGCTGCCGTTGATGAGGGGGCAGTGCGGGAAAATCCGCTTGGCGCCTGCTGCCTGGCACTCCTCGACGTAGTCGAGCAGGCCCAATTGGATCAGGCTGTCGCAGATCGGCACGTTGCGCACCCCGGCGGCGGTCTTGCTCTTCGGGATGAAGACGTAGTGGACGCCCTTGGCGACGTGGAAGTCCTCGACGCGGATGCGCTCGGCGTTCTTTGCGCGCGACTGCGCGAGCCACTTGTCGATGGCGACGTGCAGCGGCGGCGACTTGGGCTTGGCTGCGGGGGCGGTCTTCGGCCGAGCCGTCGGCCCTGACGAGAATCCGGTTCTTGAGGGTGATCTCGTATTTCCGAATCAAGTTTGGATCGAAGTTGAAGTCCAACAGCTTTGGATTTGCCATGGCCAGCTTTCGTTCAATGTCGATGTTGAGTTGCAAAGCGATTATAGCCGCCGTCTGCGGGCACTTGGTGGGGAGACTGACGCGTCGGTCGAAGGTGGCGGTTTTGACGCGGAAATAGAAAACGCCGCAGCGATTGCGGTAGCGTCGCGCGCTCTTGATGTGTATGGCGGCTCACTAAGCGGCACACCGGAAACGAAAAATCCGTTGAGTTTCCTAGGAAAATCAACGGATTAGCGTATCTGGTTGCGGGGACAGGATTTNNGCCAGACTGCTCCACCCCGCAGGCGAATTTTAGCACAAGTCGCTGCGTTGCGGTAAGTAATTGCTGCAACGCAAACGGTGCGCGTTGCCCAGGCGATTTATGCAACATCCGGGCTGGATGGGTAAATCGGCGAACCGGCCTTTCATGCACCAATTTCATCGTCAGCCGGATAGTTCACGCCGCATTGGGCGCGCATGGTATCCAGGCATGCCATTAGGGCCAGCGTTTCGTCCAGCGGCATTAGCGGGCTTTCGGTCAAGCCTTGTCGCAGGCAGCGGCCAACCTCAATCGCTTCGTGCGTGTAGCCGTTTCCAAGGTAAGGGTGTTGCACGGTGCGGGTGGTGCCATCGGTGCGTGTGACGGTCAGGGCTTGCGACATGAAAAACGGCGCGTGCAGGCGAATATGACCGGCACTGCCGGAGATGGTCAGCGTCATTGGCGACTGCGCGTTGATCGAACAAATACAGGACGACAACCCGCCGCCGTGGTGGCGCAAGCTGAACGCGGTCTGTTCGTCGACGCCGGTATCGCCCAGTGCCGCTTGCGCTTGCACCTCGCTGATAGCGCCTAGAAAGTATGCGGCCAGCGAGAGCGGGTAGACGCCGAGATCAAGCAATGCCCCGCCTCCCAGGCGCTTGCTGCGCAAGCGGTGTTCCGGGCCGACATCGGTGGCGAACCCGAAGTCGGCTTGCAATTGGCGAGGTGTGCCGATTTCACCCTGTTCAAGCAGGCGTTTCGCTTCCTGGATGGCGGGCAGGAAGCGGCTCCACATGGCTTCCATCAGAAACAGATTTTTTTGCCGGGCGAGGGCGATGACATCCCGCGCCTGCCGCAGGTTGACGGTGAACGGCTTTTCGCACAGCACGGGTTTGCCGGCCTGCAGGCATAGGCGTGCATTTTCTGCATGCAGCGTGTGCGGCGTGGCAATGTAAATCACGTCGACCTGCCGGTCTGCGGCCAGCGAACGATAGTCGCCGTAATGACGGGGCGCGTTGAATTCCTTCGCGAAGGCATGCGCAGCGTCATTGCTGCGCGAGCCGACTGCCGACAATACGGCGCCGGGCGCATCGCGCAAGGCGGTGGCAAACTGGCGGGCAATTTGACCGGTTCCCAGAATGCCCCAGCGGATTGGTGATGTCATGTGCTGCTCCTGATTAGTGCGGTCATTGACGTTGCGGCAGTGCCTTGTCACCAACCAAGCCGCGGCCGGGATTGCCGCCATTGATTCATGCAGGCCGATCTATGAAATATCCGAGTGAAGCTCAGCATCTTAACGCAGGGGTTACATTTTGTAACCAATACCTCTCGACAATACCTTTCGACTTATCAGGCATTTCTTGTACTATTTCAGCGCAAAATGGCAAAAAGCTCCACGCCGACTCATGCATGAATGACAAACCAGCTTGAGCGAGGCCGAATTACAAAGATTCTTCATTTGGTTGAATTAATAGTATCCTTGAGGCTTTGCCAATTCTTGCTCAGTGGCGGCGGGGCATTCTTAACGCTGAAATGCAGCCAATGGGCCTGACGAGCGTATCGAGTTGGCCGCAAATATTGCGGATGAACTGCTTACATCAATTGAAAATCCAGGAAGATGAATGAATCAAGCAAGAGTGACGGCATTGTTGTGCGGCGCGGTTTCAGCAATGTTTTTGGCCGGTTGCGGCGGCAGTAGTTCGTCCAACGCGTCCATTGCCGGCAATGTGACGGGGCTCGCAGCCGGTNNGGCCAACGGCAATTTTGTGTTTGCCGGCAAGCTGTCGAGCCAGAGCGGTTATAACGTGACCGTGGCTACCCAACCCGCGGGGCAAACCTGTCTGGTGTCAAATGGATCGGGATTGATCGATCTCTCGGGTAGCGACGTCAGCAATGTGGCGGTCAATTGCGCGGCAAATCTTTCGGTTGGGGGTCTTGTCACCGGGCTGGTCGGCGGTGCCACTGTGACGCTGCAAAATAATTTCGCGGATGCGCTGGTTGTCTCTAACGGCACCTATGCGTTTCCCACGCTGCTTACGCTGGGATCGGTGTATAGCGTCACCGTCCAGTTTCAGCCGACCGGACAGCCGACCGGACAAGTTTGTACTGTTTCAAATTATACGGGTGGGGTGGTCAGCCTGTTGCCAATAACAAACGTGAACATCACTTGTAAGCAAGCCATTTAACATTTCAAAAGCTAGGATGCATGATGAAGGATACAAAATTAATCGCATTGTTGCTCTGCGCGGCGCTGCTTGTCGCCGGGTGCGGCGGCGGGGCGAGCAAGTCAACGATAGGCGGCACGGTTACCGGCCTGTCCGCGAATACCACAGTGGGTTTGCTGAATAACGGCACAGACGCGCTCAGCGTGGGTGCCAATGGCAGTTTTGCGTTCGCCGGCCAGATTCAAGCCGGCTCAATCTATAACGTCACCCTTTCCACCGACCCGGTAGGCGAAACCTGCACCGTATTAAACGGGCTGGGCACGGTTTCGGCAAGCATCGGTGACGTTGCCAGTATTGTGGTCAGTTGCGTGCCACAGATATCGGCCAACAATGAGGTCACAGGCATCGTTTCCGGACTGACCGCAGGCAACTCGGTTACTTTGCTGAACAACGGCAACGATGCGGTGACTGTAACGGCCAATGGTCCTTTCGTCTTCAAGGCACTTAACGTTCCGGCAACATATAGCGTTGTCGTGTCTGTCCCGCCTTCGGGACAGACCTGTACTGTGGCAAACGGCACGGGAAAGATTCTGGCCAGCGGAACGATACCGACTGTGACGGTAACCTGCATTTAATTTTTTGCGCTAAGAGCCGGGCGCAGCCGTCCGTTGCGTATCGTCGGGGCGCGCGGATCGACGAGCGGTTCGCCCGCGAAATTGGGGCCTCCGCGCTGAAAACAAGGCGGATATTGCCCTTTTGTGCGGTAACGCACTGACGTGCAGCGCTGGCGGGAACAATGTATGCGCACGGTGGCCGGATTTCCGGCCAGTAAACGGGAGCGCGGCATGCCGGTTCAAGAATATACACGCAATAAAGGGCAGGGATTTAAATATTCGATTGAGTACGCGATGGGTGAATATTTCATTCTTCGCGACCACGAAATGAAAAAATCCGTTCCGGATGCCACAATAGCCGGCGTAGCACCGGGCGAAGCGAAGCCCGATCTGATGTTAAAGATGGCGATCGCCGATATTGAAGACTTGGCGGGAATGGACGAGTAGAGCGGTACCAAGTGCAGTGGCCGCTCTTGCGGTACGGGGCGGTCGGCTAGTTGTGATACTCGGTTCGATTGCCGACATTGGATGCGCCATCCGCCAGCACGCCTTGCAGCATTTTCGACGGAATCGTAATGCCCAAGACTGCTAGCTTGCCAATAAAGGGCGCTAAGGTTTTCGGGAACGGCTCGGGCAAGTCTTCGTCGTTCACATGGTTATACAGATAAATCTGTTCATCGTCGTCTTCATCGGACCACTCGATCACCATGTAATAGCCCTGCGAGGGCCGATCCCATCCCATCAGGATCTCGATCGGCCGGTTTTGATAGATTGTTTCAAAGTAATGTTGTGACATAGCCGGATTTTCTTCACTTTCCTGTAAATTAACGCAGAGAATATTCTGATATGGCATTCCGGCGCAAGCACATACTGCGCATCCGTCCAAAAGATTTGTGGAAGTGTGCAATCGAAACGGTCCGGCGCGTCGCGCTGGGTCGACCGGACGGTCAGTTAGGTACTTCTTTGAATGCCCAAAAACGACTTCCGGTGAAATTCCAGATGAGACCGATGCCTGTCGTCAATATTTGCGCAAACCAGTAATTCCAGCCAAGATGATGTACCAGCAATGCCATTAAGCCGGTGTTGATGCACCATCCTATGCCTAGCACGGTAAAATATTTGGTGGCGGCTTCAGCATGCGTCTTGCCGCTTTCAAAGGTAAAGAAGTAATTGAGCAGGTAGTTGACCACTGAACCGCACACGTAGCCTACCCCGGAGGCCAGCGCCGCAGGTGCTCCCAACATTTCCACACCGGCTCCCAGCACGACATACTGGACGGCCGTGCCGCATGCGCCGACTGCAGCGAAGCGGATGAATTGACGCGATAGTGACATGACTATTCTTTCAGGGTATTCCAGAACGGTGGCTTTTTCATGTGGCGCTCCTGCAACATTTGCTTGTCGCTGATGTTTTAAGGTGTTGTTATGCCGGCGCGGCCGAAGCCCAGGCGCTTTTTTCCAAATCGACTTCGCCAATGCCGCATATTTCCGGGCTCTTTTTTTCGGTGCACCGCAGTTGCGGCAGGTCATGATACCAGCGGATGAACCAACCGACAAAGCCAGACACGGATGAGCGTTAAATTTTGGAGTGCCCAGGCAAACGTATCGTATGCTGTTTCGTCATCGATAGCGGAATCCCTGCCGCATAGCGGTCGGATCGCTCTGGCAACCGGCAATTTTGCTGAATGGCCGGGCCGTACTCCATGATTTTGCGGCGCGCCCGCTACATCCGGTTGACATTGGTATCCTTTAGACATACTTTAGCGTGAGCCGGCGGGTGAATCCTGGTCGCTGCCTGGATATCCGATACCTTACACATTGCTCGTACGGGGAGAAATCGCCTATGTGGTTGCGCCTGAACTTCTGTGTCGTCGCAGTGTTGGTTGCGGCCCTTTTGAGTGCCGGCAGCAGTGATGCCGCCGATTCGAACGGCCACCCCACAGAACTGGATCTGGCGCGCGCCTTGATTGCGCAGGGTAATGCAGGCGCCGCCTATGCATTGCTCGAACCACGCGAATTCGACCGCGCCGGCGATATTGAATTCGATACCTTGCTGGGCATTGCCGCATTGGATAGCGGGAACCCGGATAAGGCGACCCTGGCCTTCGAACGCGTACTGGCAGTTGACCCTAATGCTGCCGGCGCCCGGCTCGACATGGCGCGCGCCTATTTTGCGCTGGGCGATCTGGCGCGTACGCGTCAGGAACTCGACGTCGTCGCGCAGAACAATCCGCCGCCCGCGGCCCGCGCAGTGATTGAAAAATATCTGGCTGCCATTGCCGAGCGGGAGCGAATCAACACCACCGTCGTCACCGGTTATGTGGAAGGTTTCGCCGGCTACGACAACAATATTACCGCAGTGGTCGCCGACTTCGGCAATGCGGTGCTGGCGACCTACAACCTGGCGGGCTTTCAACCAACCGGCAACGCGGTCATGCGCCATTCCGCTGTTCTGGGGGGCGGTGGAGGGTTTGAGGTGATCCATCAACTCAGTGATGCGTGGTCGGCGTCGGGCGCGGCGGATGTCCACTATCGCAATGTGGCCGCTGCCAACAACTACAGCAGCGAACAACTCGATATGCGGGGAAGCGCCTCCTACACTGTCGGCGCAGATGTGATGCGCGGCGGTTTGAGCTTGCAAAGTTATGCGCAGCGCACTGATGTGCCAACCGACGATCGTAATGCGCTGGGCATTAACCTGGAGTGGCGCCATGTGTATAGCGACCGTGACCAGACCAGCCTGTTCGGCGTGGCGACACGTCAGCGCTACCCCGATATCGCGGTGGACGATGTCGATTCGGCATTATTCGGCATCGGCTGGCTGCATCTGTTCGAGGGTAGCCATAAACCGCTGTTGTATGCCAGCGTGAGCAGCGGACAGGACAATGCGCGGACGCAGCTGGCAAACGGCGCAGACAACAGCCGGCGCTATGCCGGCGGCCGTCTGTATGGTCAATGGTCGCCGAACGACAATATCGACTTGTTTGCCAATTTCGGCGTATTGGATCGATCCGATCGCTCGATGTATGCGCGCTCAACGATCATTGCGTTCGGCAACGATCGTATCGGCGACGCCACGTTAGGATGCAACTGGCGGCCATGGCCGAATTGGACCGTGCGTCCGCAAGCGACGTATACCGAGAACCGCTCCAATGTCGCGTTGAGTTCGTTTCACCGCACCGAAGCCACAGTCGCGGTGCGCTACGACTTTCACTAGGGGATCATGATGATGACCGATATCTGGTTCGACAGGATGCCATCGAGGCTGTTGTGGATTGCCCTCTTGGCCGTTTTCCCGACCGCAGCGATGGCATCGGTCGCCGGGCATGTGCAGTTCGTGGCAGGCGATGTGCGCATTGTCGATGCCGCTGGACAAGAGCGCGCCGCTCAAAAAGGCCGCGAGGTTAGCGAAGGGGAGACGGTGCTGACCGCCGCGAACGGATCGGCGCAATTGAAAATGATTGATGGCGGCATCCTGGCGCTGCGTCCCGATACGCAGTTGAAGGTGGATACTTATGTCTTCCATGGCGCCGAGGACGGTAGCGAAAATGCGTTGCTTTCGCTGGCAAAAGGCGGCTTGCGCACGATCACCGGCCTGATCGGCAGGCACAATAAGGAAAAACTCAAGTTGAGGACACCGACCGCCGTGATCGGCATCCGCGGAACGGATCACGAACCGGTCGTGCTGCTCGCAGCGCCGGCAGGTAGCGCCACAAGCAACCCGGCAGGCACCTACGACAAGGTGAATGTCGGCGCGACCAGCTTGACCACCCAAGTCGGAACCGCCATTATCGCGGCGAATCAGGTCGGGTATGCGGCATCGTCGATGCAGCCACCGACGATACTGCCGAAATTGCCGGACTTCTATCGAGCGACGCCGACGCCGCTTGCCAAGCAGGATCAAAAGCAACAGCAACAGCAAC
>PKWO01000502.1:0-565 GCA_003132085.1 Oxalobacteraceae bacterium
GCAGCGTTGCGCGGCGGCCAGGTCGCGGCACTCGCCAATGCGCAGCTTGCGCAGTTGAATAGCAATCAACTGGCAAGCCTCAGCACCGACGCAATCGCCGCGCTGACGACCGCACAGCTCAGTCTGGGCCTAACCACGGATCAACTGGACAACCTGACGACTGCACAGTTGCAAGCGCTGACCAGTGCGCAAATCAGCCAGGGACTGAGCCTTGACCGGATTGCAGCGTTGACGACTGCGCAAATAGCGGCGCTCAAAGCGGCACAGGTGGCAGCACTGACAACGACACAGATTGCGCTCGGCTTGTCGACCTATCAGGTGGCGAACCTCACGACTGCAACGCTGCGCGCCATGACGACGGCACAGATCAGCCAAGGACTCGGCACTGCGCAAATCGCGTCGCTCACGACCGATCAGGTGGCGTCGCTGCAAGCGGCCCAGATCGCTGCTCTGAGCACCGCGCAGATCAATCTCGGGTTATCGACCGATCAGGTGGCGAACCTCATGACTGCGCAAATCCAGGCGCTGACCACAACCCAAATCAACAGCGGGCTCAGTACGATCG
>PKWO01000502.1:591-16313 GCA_003132085.1 Oxalobacteraceae bacterium
TGTCCACCGACCAAGTGGCGGCACTCACCACGCAACAGGTTCAGGCACTGACAAACGCGCAGATCAGCCAGGGATTGAGCACGGCCCAGATCGCCGCGCTCACACCCGCCGAAGTAGCTGCCTTGAAAGCGGCTCAAATCGCCGCGCTCACCACAAGGCAAATCAATCTCGGCATGACGACCGGCCAATTGGTGAATCTGACGAGCGCGCAATTGCAGGCCTTGACCACCGCGCAGATTCGTTTTGGCTTGAGCACGGCGGATGTTGCCGCGTTAACGTCAGCGGAAATGGCCGCTCTGAAGACGGACCAGATCGCCGCGCTGAGCAGCGCGCAACTGCAACTTGGTGTAACTCCTGCACAATGGGCAAACCTGACGACCGCCCAAATACAGGCACTAACGACCGCGCAAATTAACCAAGACCTGAGTATTGCAGACCTTGCGGCGCTGACGACCGGCCAGATTGCCGCCTTGCGCAGCGGCCAGGTCGCGGCGCTTTCCACTTCGCAGATTGCCGCGCTGACCACCGACCAGTTGGTCGCCATGAGTACCGCCGGCATCGCCGCACTGACAACCGCGCAGCTCAATCTGGGATTGTCCGCCGATCAGGTGGTGAATTTGACCACCGCAGAGATTCGCGCTTTATCCACCGCACAGATCAAACTAGGGCTAAGCACCGCACAGCTCGCGGCGTTGTCAACGGATCAAGTGGCCGCCTTCAAAACCGCACAGATCGCCGCATTGACGACTGCGCAGATCCGGTTAGGCCTGAGCACAGACCAAATCGCCAACCTGACCAGCGCACAAGTGCAGAGCTTGACCNNACATCGGACGTTGCGGCATTGACGGCGAGTGAAATCGCCGCCTTGCGCACCGATCAGGTGACGGCGCTCGCATCGGCACAGGTAAGCGCATTGGGTGCAGATCAACTGGCGGAACTGACTACTGCTGCCATTGCAGCGCTGACGACCTCGCAAATCAACCTCGGCTTGAGCACCGATCAAATCGCCAGTCTGACCACGGCTGCAGCCCAAGCGTTGACGACGGCCCAGATCAAGCAGGGATTGAGCACGGCACAGGTCGCGGCGCTCGGCACGGCCGACTTGGTGGTGTTGAAGACGAGCCAGATCGCCGCGCTGACCACAAAACAAATCAATCAGGGTTTGACCGCCGATCAGGTCGCAAGCCTGACGACAGCGCAAATACAGGCGCTGACGACCGCTCAAATCGGTCAGGGTTTGAACACGGCGCAAATCGCCGGCTTGACCACCGCGCAAATTGCCGCATTGAAGACCGGCCAGATCGCGGCACTGAGCACGAGCCAGATTAACCTGGGATTGACTACCGACCAGTTGACGGCCCTGACGACGGCCCAATTGCAGGCGCTGACCAGCGCCCAGATTCGCCTCGGCCTGAGCACGACCGACGTCGCCGCATTGACCACTGCCCAGTTCGCCACGCTCAAGACCAGCCAGGTCGCCGCCTTGACCACTGCGCAACTGCACGATGGCCTGACGACCGCGCAGTGGGGCAGTTTAACGAGCGCGCAGATACAGGCATTGACCACCGCCCAGATCACGCAGGGCCTGAGCACCGGTGCGATCGCGGCGCTTACCACGCTCGAAATCGCCGCGCTGCGCAGCAACCAGATTGAGGCGCTATCGGTTACCGCCGTGGCCGCGCTGAGCAGCGGCCAGCTTGACAGCATGAGTACCGCTGCCTTGTCCGCACTCGGCGCAGCACAATTGAATTTCGCCCTCGGCAGCGATCAGACTGCGCATTTGAGCACGGCGCAAACACAAGCATTGAACAACGCCAAAGTCATCCTGCCGCTTGGCACGGCCCAAATCGCCAACTTGACGACCACACAAATTGCCGCCCTGACCACCGCCGAAATCACGGCTTTCACGACCGCGCAAATCGCCGCCTTGACGACGGATCAATTGGTGAACCTCACGTCGGCGGAGTTGCAGGCGCTGACCACCGCTCAAATCGGCAAGGGCTTGAGTACTGCGCAGATTGCAGCCTTGACTAGCGGCGAAATGGCAAGACTGAAAACGAATCAAATCGCCGCGTTGACGACCAGGCAGATTGCCTTGGGCTTGACGAGCGCACAGGTGGCGAACTTGACGACCGCAGAAATTCGCGCACTGACCACTGCGCAGTTGGTTGCCCTGACGACTGCGCAAATTGAGGCTCTGACGCCCACGGAATGCGCAGCGCTGACGACCGCGCAAACAAGAAGCCTTACCGTACCGCAAAAGTATGTGTTGACCACCTCCCAGTCCCAGGCAATGGTCTTCGAAGAGAAACGCCGAGCCGAGTTACCCGCCGGCAGCGTGGCATCGGTTGCCGTTCCCGCAGCGGCAAAGTCAAAGGCAACGCTTGGCAGAAAGGTGGGGGAGTTGGTGCAAGAGATTGCGTCCTTCAAAGCGCAGCCATCTTCTTCAGGCAAAGCATCTGCAACGATGCCGGCCTTGTCGCACAGTGCAAGCACGGGAAATTCGCTCGCGATCGCGACGAATGTGGACGGCATCGTCAATCTGTTGAGGCAATTTGATCGAAACGGCAATGCGGTCGCACTAGGTTCTGCACCGGCGATGGCAAACGGCCAGTTCAATACCGAGAACTTTGCTTCATTGAAAACGGGCGTTCTCTTTAACGCGCCGGTGGGCAAAGTCTTGGCGGGAAAACAGTGACTCTCGGCGAAAGGAGCTTTTCGTTCGATCCTGTCCTCGAATAAATCGTTTCATCCTGATACCCATATTAATGGGATACAAATCTGACGTTCAAGGTGGAGGGGTGCGCCGCGTGGTCGAGAATAGGGTAGGGGTGACCACAGAAACGTTACATCGACTTTAGTGCAGAATTAATGCGCATCGCAGCACTTTTGGCATCGATGACTCCCAAGACGATTCGATCCCATTTGTCATCGTTCAGTTCGATCACAACCGGATGAGTGCCGCGGGTTATATAGACGAATTGCTTGTCGCCGCCTTTCAGGTAGGTGCCGGCGGAAATGATTCCTGGAATCGCCGTTCCCGGGGAACGGATGCCAAGAGCCCATCCACGGAAACCATCATCGTCGGTGGCTCCTCGGACATGATCGAGTGGGATGCGGAGGTCACGCTGGACAGCCTTGCGAATTGACGCCGAAGAAGCGCCTGCCAATGTTTTGCTCATGGTATCCAATAGCCAGGTACTGCAATGTTCAATGCGGGTGAAATGTCCGCAACATCATTCGCTAAAAAATCGATCCATTCCAACGCCAGTCCTTCAAAGAGTACGCCAAAGGATGTACATAGTGAGCGAGTCCGGCGTCGACGACCGCGCCATCGCCATCGCCAACAACGAAGTATTTACTCAAATTTTACTGGTTCTGGTCAATAATTTAGAACGCTTTTACATGCAAGCTGGTAATCTGAATTTCTAACGGAACACGGATTTCCTCAAGAAGTGAAGGTGCAATCGCCTATTCTCCGAAGAGCCGCTGGTGTCGTGTCCACCGCAATTTTGGAAATCATCATCCACTTCAATGGGCGCGATAGCAAGCGCGGAGAACGCGGCCTATTTTTGTCGACCATTGTTGTGACCTTTTGAGAAGGGAAAGGTAATCAGCTTTAACATGAAAATTCGAGTCAGTATCAACCACAGTTATTCGATTATTGCGTTGCGCCGGAAAAGGCGCTTGGTTGCGGTTGCAAGCGCAGCACTTGCGTGTGCGACATTTATTTGCATTGCCATTGAAAGCGGCATGCCGACGGCGATCAAGGCTAGCGAACTAACGTCCGTTCGCCAAAACGATCAACAAACCGCATCCTCTCTTGCTTCTGGACGGAGCACAGGCCAAGTCGTCAACCGGGTCGAAGCATCATTTCGCAATCGACGTCAATAAAGCAAAGTTTCAACGTTCAGTGCGTTGCATTGCATTGCGCAAATTATTGGCGCCACTAGCGGTTTCGTCAAAGAACACGATTGCGGGGGCTTGCTGCCATAGGTGCATCATAAACCGAACCGTTCTTGCCGGTCGCAATATGCTTAAGCCGGTGATATTCAGCCAATATTTTGAGGTCATGGCGAGTATTTTTATCGAACGCAGCCGCGCCGACATACAGTTTCAAGCCGGACTCTATGGAACCTCCGCGTATCACGTCCTCTTTGAGAATCTTGGAACCAATCTTAATATTGGCCACTGGATTCAACACCTCGTTGGCCCCGCCGATCCCCTTGAATTTATCGAGGTGATTTTTCGATCTTACTTGCATTAATCCCTGCGCGCCGAGCGCACTTTCTGAAAATGGATTGAATCTCGATTCAACAGACATCACAGCCAAAATCAAAAGCGGATCCAGTTCGGCTTCTCTGGCCGCCAGATAGGTTGCTGAAACCATCATGCTGACGGCACTGGAAGCGATGCGATAATGTTTGGACAGCCAAATGGCGACCCTTTGTTGCTGCCTGGTCGCATCACCGTCTCTCTCCTCGTAGTCAGATCTTGGCACAGGAGCTGCTGACGTTGCTACAGCAGTGTGGATGTCTGGCATGACGAGCGGACTTTCCAACGTTGGCGCAGCAGTAGTGATGAATTCTGCATTGGATGGTTTCGCGAATGGCGACATTGCCTTGAGTTTGTCGGCCAAATGGGGCTTGAAAAAAATCATGCAAAGTCCAGCGATGGCCAGCACGCAAAATACCAGGAAGGCACGACGAGCGGTTGTCGCGAACCAGCGGATGCTATTTTCGCCAAACGGCGTCCATTCATTGGATTGATGCCGCGACGATTTGGCCAGCGGCGGCAACGCTAAATTGGAATACAGGTTGAACCTATCGGAGATCATTTGTCTGAATACTTCAAAGTTTTTACAGTGCATCAACATATTCGGCATCCGGAATGCCGGATTTGATGATTTGCGTGACAAAATCGAATTCTTGCCGTTGCAGCGGTAGCTGATGCTGATACGTCATTTCGACTTGGGAAAATCAACTATGCCTATTGCAATCGTCTTGCGTCGCGGCATTTCAATGTTTCTTCTCGCCATCGAACACCTCGCGATAGATGCTCAGCATTTCGACGACGGCGCAATTGTCTGGCGACGCATTTTCCGGCGCTGAAAGACCTTCCTGGAATGCGTCGCGAAACGCGGCTTCTTCGTGGATGATTGTGTCGCTCAATACGGCCATGGGAATCTTTTTCACAAATGATTTGACCGCGTCGAGTTCGTCCGGCGCAATGTCGTGATCGGCACGGGAAATGACGACCAGTACGCGCAGGTGCGGATTGTGCGCGCGCGCAGCTTCGATGCGTCTGACCAACACTTCCTGCCGCCTGGCGTCAATTTCATCAGCTTGTATGGGAATAATGACCAATCGTGCTGCGCCCAGCGCCGAACGGCTCGCCATCGAGTCGCGTCCTTCGGTGTCGATGACGATGTCCTTGTAGCGCAACGCAAGATTCTCCAGCTCCGGTTCCAGCCCTTTCCCGCCAATCGCGCGAACTGGCACTTTTTGCTCGATTCCTGACGCGCCGCGTTCGATGCTCCACAGATAGGATTTCCGTTGCGACGTACTGTCGACCAGAAGTACTTTGCGACCCGCATAGGCGCACAGCGACGCGAAATTTTCAGCGAGGATGGACTTTCCTGAGTTAATTTGTTCGTTGGCAATGGCAATAATCATGCGCGCTCCCAGATGGATTTGTCGACGGTGTGAATAATGAAGTGCTACAACTGCACGCGAAGCAAACGATGTAGCATTGGAAATTATTTTTCTTAAAAGCGCGTCACGCGCCCAAACTCGGCGCACTGCACGTCGTGCATGATGACCGCCATCAATCCGCTGACGGAGGACGATGTCAGGCAAATGCAAACCTTCATTTTCCTGGCATGCTCGATCGGTTGGATCCGCATGAATGCGATTGCGTCGCCAAAAGCTTCGGTCAATTTGTGGCGCAATGCCGTGACGCTTTCCGCGTCAATCGTCATGCGCATCGTTAGTGCCGATGCTGCGGGATTGTGTCGCCGAATGGCGGAGGAAGTATTGAATTCTGGCGAGACGGCAAACGAACCACAATTGTTTGCTGCCTGCTTCGATGATGTGTACGCTGATACTGAGGATGTTGCGTCCGGGGATCTTATGGAATTGAGATCGCAGTGCGGTAACGGCTCTAATCGACTCGGATTGTTTGCACCCCATCGTTGTCGGCCCAATTCAGCCGTGCTCAATTGTTCGGTGCTTCGGCTAGGAAAGGGGAGCATGTCGTTGCGCAGTGCGTTGCTATTCATATAACTCACTTTTCGGTAGTCACCATGTATAAAGAGTAGCAGCTTGAATATAAAGATTTCCTAAAAATTGCGAACCGGAGCGTAAAAAAAACATAAAGTCTGACGGTCGAACCGCCGGGATACGTTCTGACCGGACGACATCGCCTTTGCTGGGCCCAAATTGCCCCGGCTCTGAGTAGAGCTCCTAGATAGCCGTTTAAACGCATATATGCTCGCCAATTTAACCAATTGAAAGCAAAATTATCCAGTTCCCATATTCGCCCAAATCGGGGGGGAATAAGAAACGGCCCCACGAGCGATCGCGGTGCCGTTTTGTTTTTTTTGCGTCCGGCTTATTTATGGGGCCGCATCTTGATGACGCGCGAAATCTGGCTCGAATGGAACCCGGTCCCCGGAGCGAATGGCGCGCACTCGACTTGTGTCGTGTACGTTTCCTGCGCAGCGAAATGGCCGACGTAGCGGTATCGATCCGAGTCCTGGCGAATGAATACCGGTACCGGATCGGATTGACGAGACAACGTCAGGCCGGCAGCTCGCGCGTCCGCGCCGCTATTGCAGACGATATACTCTGGCGCCTTCGGATTCAATTCGGGACGCAGGCAGGCTGCGACGATTTTTCCGCGATAAGCAGGCAAGAAAGAATCCTTGTTGCCACCTACAGTCTGATGAATATTTTCACGGCTGTAGTCTTTATTGAGTTCGAACATAAATCTCTCCGTTAAACATTACAGCGTCTGCTGTATGAGTCCGGTAGGATAGCGGTTTCTTTGTAAAAATTTTATCAAAGTGGCGTCATTCCGTATCAACAATCTATAAAAGTCCACGTCCCGTTGGGGTGGCCGAAGCGCCAGTTGAAAAAGCGCGGCGAAGCGCGCTCCCTGTCTGCATAACTTGAGCACCGATATTTCCGATCATGCCGCGAGCGACGGCCGGGCCGCCCCATGCCCGGTCGAAAAATAGCGGCTACTTGTGATGACACCGGACTTTTGCTTTTCAGTTGCTCGTGCGGCGCAGGCGCCCAGACTGCCAGCAAAATACCGAATAGGACGTCAACGTGCCAGCAAGTCGTCCACGATCATGGCCCCGGGCCACGCGCAAGGTGGAGCTCACCCAGGACGGGCAAGCATTCTATGAACGCTGCAAGGACTTGCTGGCCGACATGGACGAATTGCAGTCGATGTTCCAGGAGGGCGGGCAGGCGTTGCGCGGGCGCTTGCGCGTGGACATGTCCAGCGGCGTGGCGCGCAACTTCATCATGCCGCGTTTGCCGCAGTTCCTGCAGGCGCATCCGCAGATCGCGCTGGAACTGAGCAGCACCGATCGCCGCGTCGACCTGGTGCGCGAGGGTTTCGACTGCGTGCTGCGCGTCGGCGCGCTGGGTGACGTCAATCTCATCGCCCGCCCGCTCGGCGGCTTCCGCATGGCCGCTTCAGCGAGACTGAACGGAAGGCTCAAATGCGGCAATTGTTCAAACAAACCAGCAAAGGTCATACCGGCGCAACCCAACGTAATCGCGCCCGCAGCAGTTCGAAAAAAATAACGCCATTTCATTTCGTCAGAACCCATCATCGGCAATTGAATCTCGTGAAACAGGAGGGTTTGACAGCGAAGCGGAAAGTATTTCGCCGCCAAAATATTGCGTTCAATATATCACCTTGGTGCCGCCAACTACTGGCGGCTTCTGGCCGACTACTGCCTGTCGGTCCGTTGCCGGAAAGCGGACAAAATGTTACTGTAGCAACAATACAGCATTTTGGCGAATGTCGGCAATGTGGAGTTGCCGCGAAGGAGCGAGACCGGCCAATTGCTGCCGGTGGCGACGGTCCGCTGTCGGGTAACCGCCTTGCTGCCAGCTCCAATGAGCTTGCCCGCTGCAGCGGCCTTGACCCAGTTGCGCAGCGTCTGGTCGCTCAGGCCAAGCTCCCGGGCTGCCACCGAGATGGCCTGCCCGTCAGCCATCCGTTTGACGGCAAGCTCCCTGAACTCCGTCGTGAATGCTGGTTTTGGTATTTTCTTCATTTACAGTTCTTCCAAAGTAACGTTATTTTACGCCACCAGTGGAAGACTAAATTTCAGGGGAAGCTCAGTCGACGGACTCTACATTTTTTCGGTCTCGGATCCTGCCAATCCTAAAGTGGTTGGAATGTCCCCGCTATCCGGCCGGACGATATGGCAGTATCGCGTGACGGCAAAACAGCCTACGTTACCAGCCATTAGGCGGCGACCACGATAAAGTAGGTTTTGTAGAAGTACCAGGCAGACAGGAAAGAGCCAAACAAGATGATGACGGCGCGCAGCGTTTTCTTGTTCAGTTTCTTGGCTGCCTTGCCGCCAATAAAGCCGCCGACCATTGCGCCGACAATCATCAGTAAGCCTAAATCCCACGTGACAAGACCCTTGAAAGCCAGGATGATCACGGCGATCATGGATGCGATGGCGGCGACGAGGTTTTTAATTGCATTGGCTTCTTGCACATCCTCAACGCCGGTCAGCGTCAGGATGGTCATCAGCACGATACCTTGGCCGGCGCCGAAATAGCCGCCGTAAATACTTGTGCAGAAGTAGGCGATTTTGGTTCCCAAGGTGGTACCGGAAGCCTTAGGCTTGGCCGCGATTTCCGCTTGCTTGGACTTGAGGGCTTTTTGCAAGGCTGGACCAAAGGCGAAGCTGACTGTTGCGAACAGCAGCAGGTAAGGCACCATTCCTTTGAACGTCTTTTCAGACGTAACCGTCAACAGATAGGCGCCGGCGATGGCCCCGATTATCGACATGATAATGATAGTGATCAAACGTGGCCGGTCTGAACGGACAAGTTCTTCACGGTAGGCGTAGGCTGACATGCCATGGCCTGGAAAGATCGAAGTCGCGCTGGTTGCATTCGCAACCAGGTTGGACAAGCCACCTGACACCAGTGCTGGGAAGGTGAAAAAAGTACCGCCGCCGGCAACTGCATTTGCAAAACCGCCAGCAATGGATGCTACAAATAAAATTACAATATGTGTAGCAATCATAATGTGTTCTTTTTCATTAAAACCACGGATGTCTTAAAACCGCCATCTAAAATCGCGGATAAAATCATATTACTCACTCCTGCTACCGACCGCACCAAGGATTGGAACGTGACATCACGGCGATAGAGTGTATGGACCTCAAGCTGCGAATGTCTTGACTTACATCAAAAACCAACAACACTTTGCACCTTATTTTTCATATTAAAAAGTCAACGGCATGTGGAAATATCTTTATCGTGCTGTTGACAAGGAAGGCAACACGGTCGACTTTCTGTTGACGGCAAAGCGAGACAAGACAGCAGCCAAGCGGTTCTTTGACAAGGCCATGCGCGATAACGATGTTCCTGAAAAAGTCACGATGGATAAAAGCGGCGCAAACAAAGCTGCGATCGATGAGATCAATGACGGGATGGAAATCAAGATCATCGTTCGCCAACAACTGGTTGCGGGTATTGGGAAAAGTTGATGGCCCGTGCTGATCTGAAAGCTAAAACTCCGAGAACGAGGCGTTGCGAACATTTTGGTTCCGGTCGTTCGGTTTTGCGAAGGCGCAGACGCGCGAAATCCTGGCGCGATGCGCCGATTCCGAAAAAACAATTTTTGGCAAATTACTGCTGGCAGGACAGCGGCGAAAGCCGCGTCGATCAGGGCATCAGCAAACAGGGAAACCGGCGAGTACGATCGCTGCTGATTGAGATGGCGTGGTTCTGGCTGCGCTACCAGCCAAGAAGCGCGATAGCGAAATGGTATGCGCAGCGCACAACGGGAAGCGGTCAGAGCAAGCGAGGAAAGCGCAGCGCAATCGTCGCCGTGGCGCGCCGTTTGGCGATCGCCCTGTGGCGCTACCTTGAACACGGGGTTGTACCCGAAGGCGCGGTTTTGAAGAAAGGCTGACGAGAGGGTCGAAATACATTATCTGCAGTCTGTCATAGGACGGTAAAGTTTGAAGTAGACATGCCCGTATTGCGCCCTGATTGCCACTGCAACCGCCGATAGTAGATGGGGCATGTCAGCATCAAGGTCGCTAAGCGCAACGCGCATGCAGGATTAGGCCGGCTGAAGAATCCGGCGGATAGAAGGTGGTGGGACATGAAGTCCCACGCAAAGATGACCGAGAGCTTCACACTTGCCGATCGCACGACAGATGAAGAATGTAATACAGCCAGCGTGGCGTCAAGCCGCAAAATGCGCGGCCCGACGCCGGAACACAGCGTAATGCCGGCATCGACGGCATCAAGGGTTCGTTGCACCGGGCTACGCTCGCCCTTGACCCCGCCAATGCCGGGTGAGGTGATTGAATTAAAGGAGATTAATTTGCGAAAAAGGCTTGACTAACAGGTCATCATAGAAGGGCGCAATGGGCTTTATCTATTGCGCCGTATATTGCAGTTGCATGCCGTTGGAGCGTGTTATGGTCACATACGGCGCTACGGTCCTGGGAAAACCGAAAAAGGTATTTGAAACAGAAACGGACATTACAAATTTACTTCCAAAGCATCCCCAAGGATGACTGCTAACGGTCATGGGCTTCCAGAATATATAAGTGAAGCTTTACGTATCGCTTCATCCTTGTCACTGGCACTAAGGTCGACCATTTGAAATTCATGCACTTTCCTCGCTGCGGTGTACTGACTCAGATCTAACATATAGGCTTCAAATATTTCGCCGGAAGCTCCCTTCTTGAGAGTTACTCGGGACTTAACGGGATGTATTAGTCTAAGGTCAATAAGTTGATCTATCGAATCCCGAACTGGCCCAGAAAGTTTTAGTGATATCAAAAAAATTTTACACTTAGATTTCTCAGTACAGAATGCAACTATGTTCTGAAAGGCAGTTTCTAATAACTCCCTATCTGTATCCGTATCAAGTTTAAACTCTTCTCGCTTGATTGGGTCATAATCGCCAGTGGCGAGATTCACATCCTCGGCTCCAATTTTTGGTCCACGATGATGTTTAATACCACGATTTCTTGCCTGAGATATTGAATTTGAAAAAATTCCTATGAAATCTCTTGTTACGCCTCCCGATGCAATCGTTAGTCGATCAATTGCCGTTGGATTTAACAAGTCCTTTATTGTAAGAGGTGGTACCTCTGCCATTAAATTGCTCAATATTTTCTTCAGAAATTCACGCAAGGTTTCAAATTTCTCGAGAGACATATCTAAGTTTATTTCTTTGGCATCATCGCCGAGCTTCATCCCAATTGGAGGATCAGAATGTTGATACCATTCGCTACGGTGTTTTATTGTACCGACTTTTAACCATAAATTATTTCCCTTCGCAATCCTATGGAAATAGTCAATAACTTTTGCTTGATCTGCTTTTCGGATATGGTAAAGATCGTCCAGTATCAAAAATGACGGCCCGTCAGAGAGTTGATACAAACTTTGAAAAAAACCTTGGAAGCGAAGAATATTTTGATGCAAGTACTCAACTTTGTGGGAAACGTACGTAGATTGCTCCTCAGTCGTCTCGATCGACTTTGCACCAAGACTCGCCTTACTTTTAACTCCGGTTCCCGCGATTCCTGCGCCTAATTCAACTCCTGCGGTTTTCTCATCTGTGCGAGTTTCTTTGATCAACTTTTCACTCGACTCAGGGGTCCGAAGTTGGCGCTCCAGATCCCTTATTATCAAATTAAGTGTGTTGCTCAATGTTGCGGTTTTTGACTTATTAAATGGCGGGCGATTTGGAGAAGTGCCAAATAACTTCTTCCAAAATGACTTTTTGGTGGCAGGTGTTGTTGCGGCGCCTTCGAGCCATTGCATAAATTCGTGAAGACTTTTTATAAGCACGCTTATTAATACATCTGGATATGAATGCCCCTTGAACGTCTCCATGTCGACGAATGCTATCGGGCGTCGATCTACGGTCAAATCGGCAGCAGCCTTTCTCAGTAGGCTCGATTTCCCGGAGCCGCGTCTCCCGAAAATAATATGGTGCTGATTCGATTTTGCGCGCGAAAGTACGCCGGGTGCAGGCTCAATGAACCGGCGAGCTCCTTCTGGTGTGGCGCGAGTTACCTCCTCGCACAGAACTAACAGCCTATCTACAGCGTCTGAATTTAATTGGGAAGCTATTGCCGGTTCTTTTACCATATTGATTCTCCATTTCATTTTTCCAACGTCAGGGTAAAATCTGACACTTTGGAAAACGATAATAATCCACATCCGATAGTCAGAACCAATTAAATATCGAGTTGATCGAATGCGCGACCGCCTGAAAATGACCGATTGCTCTCGCGGACATCGGTAAACGCCTTCTCGCTGATCATACTTGAAGTTTGACGGTCAGCAACCAGTCTTAAGCGGAAATTCTGGTCGCATCCACCAACTTTCGCAGTTGACCGCCTACGGAGACTCACACTGTCCGTTCGCCGCCATGTTAGTTATCGGTTCGATTTTCGCACGTCTCGCGTAAAGTATGTCGCCTTCACCACCGTATTGACCTTTCCTTGGTCATCCTTCACTTCAATGTTTTTGATGATTTTGAATTTGCCGTGGGCCTTGGTTTCGCGTTCAATTTCGTCCCATTCCTCGTCCGGAATAATCAACTCGACGGTCAACTCGCCGTTTGCCGGAGCCAAAAACCGAATGGTGATTTCGCCGACCACCGGAACGATTTCGCGCATGCCGAACCTGTTAATGCACATCATGCCAAACGGGAATTCAGCCAGGGCAAAAATCGCCCCTGCGTAAACGCCGCCCAGATGATTTCTATTGCCGTCGGGCGGCATCGCAATCTTGAGCACATTGGGCGATTCCTCAAGTACCCTTAGGCCCATATTTTTCAGAATGTCGATGCTCTGCATTAGCTGTTCCGGTCTGTCCACTATTGTTCCCCCTCTATTACTCTATTATTGACTTATTGACTGTCAGGAATGGCTTGTTCGTCGATCAGTTCGACATCCAAACCGAGGTCGCCAAGCCTGCCGGGCCGAACGGCTCAGTTACCTGCGAACAATGCAGCGTACGCTTGCCGGAGCTGACGCTTGAGCAGTTTTCCGGTCGGGTTCTTCGGCAGCGAATCGACAAAGACAACGCCTTTTGGCGCTTTGAATGACGCCATCCTTGCCGCGCAGTGCGCCAGCACCTGCGACTCGTTCAAGGAATGCCCGGTTTTTACCACGACCACGGCAACCACTGCCTCGATCCAGTGCGGATGCGGGATGCCGACTACCGCCACCTCGGAAACCTGCGGCAAGTGATAGATGGCTTCCTCAACCTCGCGGCTGGCAACATTTTCGCCACCGGTCTTGATCATGTCCTTCTTCCGATCCACGACCGTGATGTACCCTTCGTCGTCCATCGTCGCCAGATCGCCGGAATGAAACCAACCGCCCTCAAACGCCGCTGCCGTACGTTCGGCATCGTTCAGGTAGCCAAGCATCAAGTGCGGCGATCGATGAACGATTTCGCCAACCGCGCCCGGGGCCACATCGCGCATGGCGTCATCGACGACCCTCGTCTCGACGTTGAGCATTGCGCGCCCGCACGAACCTGGCTTGCGCAGTTGATCTTCCGGGCCGAGCATTGTCGCAACCGGAGCAATTTCAGTCTGGCCGTAGACGTTCCACAGACGCACCAACGGCAGGCGCTGCGCCAGTTCGCGCAGGACTTCAACGGGCATGATCGACGCCCCATAGTAGCCCTTGCGCAAGCTGGAGAGGTCGGTAGTATCGAACAGCGGCGAGCGAAGCAACGAAATCCAGACAGTCGGCGGCGCAAAAAATGAGCTGATGCCATGGTGTGCGATCAACCGCAGCAGGTTGTCCGGCACGGGGCGGGCAGTGATGACATTGGTCGAACCAACATAGATCGAAGGGCCCAACATGGCGTCCAACTGCGCGCAATGATATAAGGGCAACGCGTGCAGCGTGACGTTGTCCGCGGTGAAGGCGAGATCGACGACGCAACTCACATATTCCCACAGCACCGCGTCGTGAGTCAGCATCGCTCCCTTTGGGGAAGATTCCGTGCCGCTGGTGTAGACCACCTGCAACAGATCGCTGCCGTCCAGCGCCACCTCCGGAAGTGCCGCACTGCAGGCTGTGAGAACGTCGAAACTAATCATGTCGGCCTGCGGTTCGCTCTGGTCTTCGGACGGCAGCCAAACCAGGTCTCGCACGTCGGTGTCAAGCGCCGCCGCTGCGCGCGCCAACGGCGCCAAGGCGCTGTCGGTGGCCAGCATCGTCACGCCGGCATGGCGCAGAATGTACGCTACCTCTTCGTCTTTGAGCATGAAATTGATCGGCACCAGAACCGCACCGAGTCGCGCGAGCGCGAAACGCATCGCGGCAAAGGCATGTGAATTCCGCGCAAGAATTGCCACGGGCGTGCCCTTTGCAACGCCTTGCTGCGCCAGGCCGGCCGCGACGCGGTCACTGATGAGGTCGAACTCGGCGTAGGTCCATCTGGTTTCGCCGCAGGCGATGGCCAATTTGTTTGGACTTCTAGCCGCGCTTCGATGCAGCAAGTCGCCCAGGGTTTGACGGCGGGGGTCGCGATTCATGGTTTCTCCAAGCGGGGTGGCAATTGAGGCGATACGTCAAAAATAGCTGCACCCGGCCAACATGCCGATCTCAATAGCGCCGATCCACACATCTTTGCCGGCTCTTTCATATCGAGAAATGGTCTGAAATTATTTGCCGGAGTGCGGCGTCAGATTATTTTGGGCCGCCGCAATATCATCTCGATTTGAATAATTTAACTCTATCGTGACGCCATCCGGATCTTCAATGAATATCTGATGCAGTTCCATATTTGGCACTTTGCGTTCACGAAATGTAATCTCGTGTTGCTTCAAGCGAGTGTAGGTTTCTGCGATATTGGTCGCAACAAAGGCAATATGATCCAACGCGCCGGTGCCCGATTCTACGGAGCTCCGTTTGTCTCCCAAATAATCACGCAGGCCACTTGAATCGTTAGGGGCGATGCCAACCAGATGCACGACGCTGTTTCCTACCGCTTCGCCGTTTTGCATTGTGTTGTATAGCCATGCGCCGGGAAAATTAAACGGCGGCCGAGGCCCGACACAAAAACCCAGGGCGTTTTCGTAAAAGCTCACTGCACGTTGAACGTCGGTAGTGCGGATTGAATAATGGTCAAGTCTGTCAATGCTCATAGCATCCTTCGAAACATTAGCAACGAAATCACGTTCAAAGCACAGAAGAAGGGCCTTATCTCAACCGTAAGCAAGACTATCCGACCTAACATGCCGAAAAGCGCCCATGTCTCCCCAGAAAACGGGGATGGTGACAATGACCGGATATTCGTTGAGAAGCGCGTCCATGTTTTGCATCCACCAAATGTGTCGATACAGTTGACATATGCTACCACGCAAAGTTTTCAAATTGGCATTGGATTGGCGGCATGCGGCACCGCCTGTTTGTGATCGCACTGCAGCATTCGCGCGCGGGCCGGCATGGCGAC
>PKWO01000453.1 GCA_003132085.1 Oxalobacteraceae bacterium
CCAGCGGCTGAATAGTCACGAACTATCGAGGGGGGCGAGAGAGTGGTACGGCGTATATTCCAGATGCTTCATGCCCTCAATCCACAGAATCCTTCTCGGGGCTTTCAGGACTATCGTCATCATGCAAAATTCGCAATGCCGGGCCGACCATATCGTCAAATTGCCCACTGTCCGACATCCCGAAAAACACCCAGATCGCGATGAATACGATGCCGATGCTGAGCGGAATGAGAAGGTAGAGCGCTTCCATGGCCCGGTTATCCTCTCTGCGGCGATGTATTGACATCGCCAAATGTCCCGGACGACTCTCCGGCGTCTGCGTGCGCACGCGATATGCGCTGCAAGCGCAACGCATTGATAACCACGACTGCGGAGCTGACCGACATGCCGATTCCAGACAGCCACGGATTCAGCCATCCGACCGCGGCTGCTGGAATGGCGAGCATGTTATACAGCGTGGCCCACACCAGATTCTGACGAACGATCGAGATGGTCCGCGATGCCGTTTCAGCCACTTCGCACAGCGATGACAAGCGACCGGACAACAACACGCAGTCGGCGTGCATCTGCGCCAACGCCGTCCCGCTTCCCATCGCAAACGACACGTCCGCTGCACGCAATACAGCGGCGTCATTGATGCCGTCGCCTACCATCGCGACCACGGCGCCGTCACGCTGCAAGCCTTGCACGAACGCCAGCTTCTGATCGGGTAAATATTGACCAAGCGCTGTGCCGATACCGAGTTCGTCCGCCACCCGCTGGGTAACCGCTTGCTGATCCCCGCTTAATAGAATGACGGTTTTTCCATCTGCCTGAAATTTCTTGATTACGTGGCGCGCATCGTTGCGCAAGCCGTCGGCCAAATCGAAGCGCGCAAGCCAAGCGGCGCCGGTGCCAAGATAAACCGACATCATTTCCGGCCCTGCTTGCCGAGCGAGAGGGCTATTGGTCATTACCTGCACAAATTCGGCGCAACCCAGGCGATAGCGTGCGCCGTCCACCGTGCCTTCCAGGCCTTGACCGATAAAATGACCGACATCGACGGCCGGCATATCGGCAAACGTCGGCAAGCCGCTCTCTTGCGCCGCTTCCACGATCGCCCGGCCCAGCGGATGCGTGCTGGATGCCTCGAGTGCCGCGGCGATATGCAGACACCGTTGCGGCGACGCCGCCCCCAAAGTTTCAACATGTTGCAGCACCGGTTTGCCTGCAGTCAGCGTGCCGGTTTTGTCAAAGATGATGTGCGTGGCGCGATGCAGCGTCTCCAACACATGCGGTTGCACGATCAAGACGCCTTGCCGCAGCAATCGGCCCGTCGCTGCCGCCAACGCAGTGGGGGTGGCAAGCGACAATGCGCATGGGCAAGACACCACCAGTACCGCAATAGCAACCGGCCAAGCGCGCGCCGGGTCGAAGTATTGCCACAGGATGAAAACCGCGACCACGAACAGCAGCAGCACCGCGACGAACCATGCGGCCACTTTGTCCGCCCATAGCGACAGTTGCGGTTTGCCCTGCCCGGCTCGTTCAATCAATTTCATCAGCACCGATAAGGTACTGTCTCGCGCCGATCGCGTAATGCGAACAATGATCGGCTGCGTTGCATTCACTGCCCCGCCGGGCAAGCTGGCGCCGATTGTCTTGCGCTGCACCTCGCTTTCGCCGGTCAACAGCGATAGGTCGACAGCGGTATCGCCTTCAAGGATGACGCCGTCGGCGGCAATCGCGTCTCCCGGCTTGACCAGAATGACATCTCCGCTACGCAATTGGCCGGCCGATATCAACACGGTATCACGACGGGTCGGATAATCGGGCATGCGCAACGCCGACGCCGGCAACGCATGTTGTAAATTATCCAGTGCGGAAGCGGCCTTGCGCCGCGCGACCAGTTCCAGATAACGGCTGCATAACAACAAGAAGATAAACATCGTGACCGAGTCGAAATACACATCTCCGTAGCCGCGCCATGTCGCGGCCACGCTGCCTAAAAAGGCCGCCGCGATGCCGAGCGAAACCGGCACGTCCATACCCAGCATGCGATTCTTCAGATTAACCCATGCTCCCCTAAAGAACGGTTGCGCCGAATAACCCACCGCGGGCAAGGTCAGCAACAAGCCGGCCCATCGCATCAAGTTGGTCATATCGCCATCCATCGTGCCGTCGGTGGCCAGATATACCGGAAGCGCATACATCATCACTTGCATCATCGACAATCCCGCGATGAACAACTGACGAAACAATGTTTTTCTTGCGTGCTCCAATTGTTCGCCATACCGCAGCGGATCGAACGGATAGGCGGCGTAGCCGATCTGGCGCAACGATTTCAGTACGTCGCTCGGCTTGCATGCGTCTCGGTTCCAGCGCACATGAAGTCGTCCGGTGGCAACATTCATATCGGCACTTTGCACGCCCGGCAGGCGCGCCAAGCGCCGTTCGATCAGCCATACGCACGCGGCACAACGAATATCTTCAACCGAAAACATCGCCTCGCCGGTTTGTACATCGGTGCCGAATTGGCCTGCGATCTCTTCGGTATCGTACAACTGGAGTTCCGGCGGAATCAGCGCCTCTTGCCCCGCGCTGGCGGAAAATCCAATGCGGGTGCTGTAATAATCGCCGAAGCCGTTATCGACGATGCTGTAGGCGACCGCCTGGCAGCCGGGACAACACATCGGACGCATGACGCCCTCAATCGACACCGACCAGTGTGCGTTTGACGGAATCGGCAATCCGCAATGAAAGCAAATAAGCAGTGCTTCGCCCGCTTTCCCCGGCAGTGCCATGTCAATCGTCGGGACCCCCCGCGGCGCGGCGCTCATGGTTTAACGCCCGCCGCGAGCGGGGTTACGCATAACGCGTCCAGCCAACTCATCGGCAGGCCGTTGGCTGCGCGCATCAAGCCCAGCAAGCCGAAACTCAGTACGATCAAGCCGCTCATTAGACGCACCGGGCGGCGCTGCATCCAGGCTCGCATTTGCGCTCCGAGCAAGCCCATCGTCAGTAAAGTCGGCAAGGTGCCCAGGCCGAACACCAACATCACGGTCGCCCCCGACAACGCGGAGCCGGTCAACATGGCAGTCAGCAGCATGCTATACACCATGCCGCACGGCAACCAACCCCATAGACCGCCTACGGCCAGCATCTTAAGCGGACTATCGAGCGGCAGCAGATATTTCGTCAAAGGTTGTATCCGGCGCCAGATCATTTGACCGGCAGCCTCCAAACGCGCCAACCCGCGCCACGCATCCATCAAATACAAGCCTAGCGCCACCAGCATCAGGTTCGCTAGCCAATAGCCGCCAACCTGCATGACCGACACTCCCGCCAAAGTGCGCGCGCCGCGTGCGATGCCGCCGGCCATGGCGCCGGCCATCGCGTAGCTGCCAATGCGCCCGATGTTGTAACAGACTACGCGGATGATGCTTTCCAGCGCGCCGGCTCCCGCGGCTGCTCCAGAGCCGGCCACGACGGCCACCGGAAAGCGCCGTGTCGACGCCGATGCAACTGAGAACGCGCTCACAATCCCGCCGCACATGCCAACGCAATGCACGCTTCCGAGCAGGCCGATCATGAATATCGGAAGAAGGCTGAGCCCGGTCATGGATGCTTTATATCAAATGGTTTTGGAATAATGAGACGGATCCCGTTTGGCATTCAGATAGCGATCAAACACCATGCAAATATTGCGGACGAGAAGCCGCCCCTTCGCGGTCACGCTTAACCATTCGGCATCGATAGTCAGCAAGCCATCCTGCTCCAGCGCCCGCAACTTCTCAAGCTCCGATGCAAAATAACTCGCGAACGTGATCGGATAAGCCGTCTCGATCGAGGTGATCGACAATTCAAAATTACACATCAGCATTTGGATGATGACGCGTCGCAACGCATCATCCATATTTAGTTTAACACCGCGCGCGATCGGCAGTTCATTGTTGTCGAGGTGGTCATAATACGCGTCGAGCGTCTTCACATTCTGGCTGTAAGTGGCCGCCACCGCGCTGATTGCCGATACGCCGCACGACACCAGATGCGAGTCCGCATGCGTCGAATATCCCTGAAAGTTGCGATGCAAACGTCCCTGTCTCTGTGCTACCGCCAGGTTGTCGGTCGGCCGCGCAAAATGATCCATGCCGATATAAACGTAGCCTGCTTCCGTCAGTCGTCTGATACAGAGCGAAAGCATGTCGAGCTTCGCCTCGTCGCTTGGCAGGTCCTGCTCGACAATGTGACGTTGCGGTTTGAACAAATGCGGCAGATGCACATAATTGTAGACCGCGATGCGATCCGGACAGGCCCTGATTACCTTCGCCAGCGTCTGTCCCATGGTAATGACGTTTTGCTTGGGCAATCCGTATATCAGGTCGATGCTCACCGAGCGGAAACGCGCTGCGCGTGCCGCTTCGATGATCTCGATGGTCTGACTCTCCGACTGAATCCGATTGACCGCTTTTTGCACGGCCGGGTCGAAGTCCTGCACGCCGAGACTAATGCGGTTAAATCCTTGTTCGCGCAAACTCCGCACGCGCTCACGGGACACCGTGCGCGGATCGACTTCAATCGAATATTCGCCGATATCGTCCGGAGCAAACTGGAACCAGCGCCGCAGATGCTCTACCAGGTCGGCCATTTGCTCATCCGACAAGTAAGTCGGCGTGCCACCGCCAAGGTGCAACTGCTCGATCTGATTCATGCCCGCAAACAACTGGCCCTGCATCTCGATTTCACGTTTCAGGTAACTCAGGTAGATGGCCGCCTTGTCATGGTTTTTGGTGACAATCTTGTTGCACGAGCAATAGTAGCAAACCGTGTCGCAGAATGGAATATGCAAGTACAGCGATAACGGATTTCTGCTGCCTCGCGTGCGCAAAACGGCGACCGCCTGCAAGTAGTCGCGATAGGCGAACGCCTCGCTGAACCGATCCGCGGTCGGATAGGACGTATAGCGCGGCCCCAATTGGCTAAATTTTCGAACCAGCCTCGCGTCGAATTCGACCGACGGAACCATGGATGCCATCATTTTTCTCACTCTCACTGCAGGCCACCCCGAGGTTAGGAACGTAGCCCAATCGGAACAGAGTGTATTGGCCCCGATCTGCAGATACCTTGACTTACATCAAAAAGCACCAACACCTTGCGTGCATATTCACGGAAACGGCAACGCGTTCTTTAGCCGCTCGCCGGTTGTGCGCCAAGGTCCAAATGCAATTGCAGGGTGCCGTCCCCAGGCGTGGATTTCACGTCGAAACCCAGTTTTGTAACCAGGTTGAGCAGGTGCGTATTGTGCGCCAACGTTTCACCCACAATCTCGCGGATGCCGCGGCGGCGGCAATAGTCGATCAATTTAGTCATTAACATCGGGCCAAGTCCCTGCCCTTTCAGGTCGGAGCGCACAATGATTGCGAACTCCGCCTGTACATTGTCTGGATCTGCTATAGCGCGCGCAACCCCGAGCGTTTCGTATTCTCCATCTGCGCGCCGCCTGGTCGCTATGAAAGCCATCTCGCGGTCGTAGTCTATCTGGGTAAATCGCGCCAGTTCCGATAGCTGCAATTCGCGCATTCTGATGAACATGCGGTAGCGCACATCCTCAGGATCAAGCGCGTTAAAAAATGCGACATGGGCTTGACCGTCCTCCGGCTTGATCGGCCTAAGCAGCAGCGGCTGCCCCTGCCACTGGACCTGCTGCTCCAATTCTTGCGGATAGGGGCGAATGGCGAGACGGTCGAGGCCCTCGGCAGACGTGCTGGCCAAGACCACGCGGGCATCGAGCGCGATGACGCCGCGACTGTCGGCCAGCAGCGGGTTAATATCGAGCTCGACTATTTCGGGAATATCGGTGACCAAGTGCGATACCTGGATCAAGGTTCGGCAAATTGCGTCCATATCGGCCGGCGGACGGTTGCGATAACCGGCAAGCAACTTTGAAACACGCGTATGCGAAACCAGATCGCGCGCCAGGATGGCGTTTAGCGGCGGCAGGCCGACCGCATGATCGGCGGTCACCTCGACCGCCGTCCCGCCCTGGCCAAACAAAATGACCGGGCCGAACACCGGATCGGTAGTGACGCCGATAATCAGTTCGTGGGCCTCGGGTCGGCGTGCCATCGCTTGTACCGAAAAGCCCTGCAGCGTGGCGTCGGGCCGCAACTGATGCAGGCGTTTGGGTATCGCTTGCGCCGCTGCCCGCACCGCTTCCGGCGTTTCCAGATCCAGCACAACGCCGCCGATATCGGACTTGTGCGTAATGTCGGGAGACAGAATTTTGAGCGCTACCGGAAAGCCGATTTCCCCGGCGTACTGCACGGCCTCGTCGATCGTCCTGGCGACGCGAGTCTCCACCACTGGAATACCGTAGGCCACCAGCATCGTCTTCGCTTCCGGCTCGGATAGCATCTGTCGGCCGCCGGCCAACGCATCCTGTGCTATCGCCCGCGCCGTCGTCCGGTCCGGGACGAAATCGCTCGGCGCCGACGGTGGCACTTGCATCAGCAAGTTCTGGTTGCGTCGGTATTGCACGATCTGCATGAACCCCTGCACCGCTTCTTCCGGTGTGTCGTAGGTTGGGATACCTGCGCCTGAAAAAATATGGCGGGCCTGCGCAACCGCATCGCCGCCGAGCCAACAGGCCAGGATATTGCGTGAAGCTTTTTGCGCCAACGGCACAATGGCATTCGCGATGTCGACACTGGAAACAATCGCAGTCGGTGCGTGAATGAACAAGATCGCGTCGGACTGCGGGTCCTGCAGCAACACTTCGATCGCTTGCACATAGCGTTCGGCCGGTGCATCGCCGATGATGTCGACCGGATCGCCGTGCGACCAAGTGCTCGGCAAAATCTCGTCAAGCTTGCGCAGGGTCGCATCCGATAATGCAGCCAGCTTGCCCTGGCTACAGATCAGCGCATCGGTCGCCATCACCCCCGGCCCGCCGCCGTTAGTCATGATCGTCAGTCGCTCGCCGCCCAGCGGGCGGGCGTGCGCCAGCGTTTCCACCGCACCGAACAAATCCTCCGTGGACAATACCCGCAACATGCCGGCCCTGCGAATGGCGGCATCGTAGACAGCGTCCGATCCGGCCAACGCACCGGTGTGCGAAGCGGCGGCCTTGGCGCCCTCGGGCGCTCTGCCCGCCTTGACGATCAAGGTCGGTTTGTTGCGCGCGGCGGCGCGCGCCGCCGACATGAATTTGCGCGCGTGGCGAACATCTTCGACGTACAGCATGATCGCCCTTGTGTCGGCATCGCTGGCCAGGTAGTCGAGCACATCGCCAAAGTCCACATCGGCGCTGTCGCCGAGAGAAATGAATTTGGAAAAACCGATGCCGCGCGACTTGGCCCAGTCAAGCACGCCGGTCACCAACGCGCCCGACTGCGAGACGAACGCAATTTGACCCGGCAACGCACCGGTATGGGCGAAGCTGGCATTGAGCCCAATGCGGGGAACCAGCAGACCGACGCAGTTTGGTCCGAGAATGCGTAGCAGGTAAGGGTTGGCCGCGTCCAGCATTGCCTGTTTCAAACTGTTGCCATGCCTGTCCTTGATCAAGCCCAGGCCGGCTGTCAAGACGATCGCCGCTTTGGTGCCTCTGGCGCCGAGTTCGCCGATAATGCCGGGCACGGTCTCCGGCGGCGTGCATATCACCGCAAGATCCGGCGTGACGGGAAGGCTGGCGACGCTGCGGTAAGTCTGATGATTGACGAGCATCTGGTATTTTGGATTGACCGGCAAAATAGCGCCCTTGAAACCGCCCTCCACAAGATTGCGCAGTACGGTGGCGCCGACGCTATGTGGTTTCTCCGAGGCGCCGATGACCGCGACCGACTGTGGATTAAACAGATGCTGCATATTTCTGATGCTCATATGCGGTCCTCAATGTTAGCCATCCAATGCGTAAATCCGTGCTGAAGAGAAAGTTACAGCCGAGCGACGCGCGGCATAGCGTCTTTTTGCTTTACAAAAAGCATCGCACGATGATGTCGAGGTCAATATTAGAAACAGGTCCGGCCTGTTCATTTGATGTGGATCAAATTTCTCCAAACAAGAGCCTGAAGCCTTCGTTTGCCTCTGGACTCTCATCGTTTTACCGCTTACGCTGACGATATTGAGCAGTCGTCCTGGCATCTGAAATGATCGTCAATATTTCAACCAAGAAAGGGGGAGTCCATGTCTTACAAGACCATTCTCGTGCACGTAGATCAATCCAAACATGCAGCGGAACGCATCAAGATCGCCGCAGAGATAGCGATGGCTGAAAACGCGCATTTGATCGGCACCGCGATGACCGGTATTTCGCGCTTCGTTTATCAAGACAGCGCTCTTGATATCACCGGGACGATCCTGTCCGCCCAAATCGATTCATTGTATGAAAACGCGAATCAGGCGCTTGAGAATTTCGATGCGATCGCCAAGAAAATGGGGGTGCTGTCTTACGATAAGAGGCTCGTCAGCGACGAACCGGAAGGCGGGCTGGCGCTGCAAGCCCGCTACTGTGATCTGGTAGTGGTCGGCCAAACCGACCCGGACGAGCTATTCTCCAGCATCGTATCCGATCTACCGGAATACGTGATGCTCAATTGCGCGCGCCCGGTCCTTATGGTTCCCTATGCGGGCCGGTTTGCCCACGTTGGAACCAACGCGCTGGTCGCGTGGGATGGCAGCACGGAGGCCACCCGCGCAATCACCAACGCTATCCCGTTGCTAAAGCGCGCCAGGAATGTCACCGTAGCGGTGTTTAATCCCTCTGCGCAATACGAGGTGCACGGCGAGCAGCCGGGAGCGGATGTGGCGCTCTATCTGGCCCGGCACAATATCAAGATTGATGTCGTACAACAACCTACCGAACTCGACGTCGGCAATGCGCTGCTATCGCTGGCGGCGGATATGGGTTCCGATTTGATTGTGATGGGCGGTTATGGCCATACGCGTTTTCGTGAAGTATTGCTAGGCGGCGTCACCTCGACCATGCTGAAAACGATGACGATTCCGGTACTGATGTCCCATTAAGATGCCGGCGAAACCTGTTTAAAGCGCGACCGGGCGCAATCCGGTCAAAAAGTACTCGATCAGCTCGCGCACCGGTCGGATTGCATTGCCGAAAGGCAGGCGCTCCGAACCGCGGAAAAATAGCCCGCGCTTGATATCGCCGTTCAATGCGAAAGCAAGTTGCGTATCGATGCAAAACTGGCCGGCCTTGCTGATGCCATCGCGCAAGCCGCATTGCTGCAAGCAATCGAAGCCCACTGTGCAGGCATTGGGCTTTGCCTTTTTTTGTAGTTTTGTCTCCTTCTCCAAATATCTGACAAGCCAAGGCGTGCGCACCGCACGTGCCGGCAATCCCGCAACGCTCATGAACGTGGCAATATCTTCAGGACCCGCATCGGCCAAAACTTTTTTGAAGTTGGGATGGGCGTCTCCTTCCTGCGTTACGGCAAACGCCGTTCCCACTTGCACTGCGCTTGCTCCCAGCGCGACCAGTTCGCGCATCTGCTCGTGGCTGTGGATGCCTCCTGCGACGATCAGCGGAATCCGTTCGCGCTCGATGCCAAGTTTCTTGAAGAGTTCAAAGCACTCTTCCAATACCACCGGGAAAGCATAGTGAGGGTCGTTCACATCGTCCGGACGCGCCGCTCCCAAGTGACCGGCCGCATAACGGGGATTTTCAATCACAATGGCATCCGGCAAGCGATTCTTGCGCATCCACTTTTTCAGAATCACGGCGACACCGCGTGCATCGGACAAAATCGGAATCAACGCCACGCGAGGATGGTCGACTGTCAACTCCGGCAAATCAAGCGGCAAGCCGGCGCCGACCACCACTGCATCGATGCCGCTCTCGCATGCCTGCCGAATAGAGGCAGCGTATTCCGCCACCGCCCGCATAATGTTCACCGCGAGCATGCCGCGTCCGCCTGAGAGTTCCTTGGCGGCGCGGATCTCGCGATCGAGTGCGATCAGGTTCACCGCATTGATCAATTCCTTATCGCGCGACCGCTCGGTTTGCGCCATCAGATCGGTGTGGTGCCGACGCAAATCGACGCTGGATATCGTTCCGACCGCCCCCAGTTTGGCGACGCTCCCGGCAAGCCGATGCGCGGAAATGCCGACACCCATCCCACCCTGGACAATCGGCAGCAGCGATTTACCTTTTAGTTGCAAAATCGGAAATACTGTTTTTAACACAATCGTCTTCCTGTTTATTGGCGAATGCCAGAATGTACCAAGTCGCGCTGCCGGTAATATGACCTGGATCAAATTAGTCGCAACTCGGACATCGGCGGAACCGCCGCCACCATCAATAACGCACCGATAGACCGGTCGACCTGATCTCGAAGTATGTGCGTCACCGTACAGACTTCAGCCGTCAGAAGCGCATCATCATGCCTATTGGATGGACGTTGCGTCGTGTACGCTCACTGTACCGGACTTGCTTCTTCCCCCCGCAACACGGTTGTTTCTCAATGTAACACCGGTCAACCGGAGGTCTGGTTAAACGCTATATGGACAGATGGTGACTATTCAGCCGCTGG
>PKWO01000102.1 GCA_003132085.1 Oxalobacteraceae bacterium
AAGACCGGTATGCGCGGCGATGTACGCTTTAACCTGTGCAACGTCCGCCGCCATCACCTCGAAACGTTGCGGTAATGCCTCGATATTTTCAAAACCGGCGGGACGTTCCGCATCTCGCCCCAGCGCTTCGCGGATGGTTTCATTGAATTTTGCCGGCAACGCGGTTTCCAGCACAATCATCGGCACGCCCGGAGTCAGATGTTCGCGCGCGACTTTGATGCCGTCGGCGGTATGGGTATCGATGGTCACGCCGTATCGCGCCTGGACATCGCGAATGGTTTGAATGCGATCCAGGTGTATCGATTTGCCGGACTCAAAGCCATATTGCGCAATCTTGGCAAACTCGTCGCCGTCGCTGCCTGGCTTGCCTGACAAGTCGAACCCGCCCTGCGTCTCGACCTTCTTGAACAACCCGCGCACGCGCTCGCCGTCTCGCCCGAGCAGATCATAGATGAAGCGCTCGAAATTGGACGCCTTGCTGATATCCATGCTGGGACTGGTCGTATGATAGGTTTCGGCGGATTTGCGCACCCGATACACCCCGGTGCGGAAAAATTCGTCGAGCACGTCATTTTCGTTGGTGGCTACCACCAGCCTGTCGATAGGCAAGCCCATCATGCGCGCGATGTGACCGGCGCAGATATTGCCGAAATTGCCGGATGGCACCGTAAACGACACTTTTTGCTGATCGCCGTTGGTTGCACCTATGCCGGTTGCGCTCAAATACCCGCGGAAGTAGTAGATCACCTGGGCAACAACCCGCGCCCAGTTAATTGAATTGACGGTACCGATCTTTTGCCGCGCCTTGAAAGCCAGGTCGTTGGATACCGCCTTGACCATGTCCTGACAATCGTCGAACACCCCTTCAATCGCGATATTGAAAATATTCGGATCTTGCAGGCTGAACATTTGTGCGGTCTGGAAGGCGCTCATTTTCTTGTGCGGCGACAGCATGAAAACCCGGATGCCCTGCTTGCCGCGCATCGCATACTCGGCGGCGCTGCCGGTATCGCCGGACGTTGCGCCGAAAATGTTCAATTCGGCGTGTTGCCTGGTCAGCGTGTACTCGAACAGGTTGCCCAGCAATTGCATTGCCATATCCTTGAAGGCCAGCGTCGGGCCGTTCGATAGCGCCTGCAACATCAGCGTGGTGCCGTTTAACTCTTCCAGCACGCGAAGCGGCGTGATGTGCGCCGCGTCTTCACCCTTGCGGGTATTGCGATAAACCTCGGCGGTATAGGTTTGATGCGTCAGGGTCCGCAAATCCGCCTCGGGAATGTCGGTCGCGAATTTTTTCAGTATCTGCAAGGCCAAATCTGCGTACGACAGACTGCGCCAGGCATTCAGCTCGGCCGCCGTGACCTGCGGATATTCGGCCGGCAAATACAAGCCGCCATCGGGCGCCAAGCCGCCCAGCAGGATTTCAGAAAAGGAGAAAGACGCAGCCTGACCGCGCGTGGACACGTATTGCATAGAATCGGACAGTAAGATCGGTTGGCGACAATTAACCGCCATTATATCGAACAGGCGCCGTCCTATGCCATTTTTACGCGGCTTGATGCAATAGCTGCTGCGGTGCTTTGATATTTTCCAGCATGTCGCGCACCAATTCATCCAGGCCGATCCAGGCCTGCCAGCCCCAATCGGCGTTGGCCTGACTATCGTCCAGGCTTTGCGGCCAACTGTCGGCAATCGCCTGCCGGGCATCCGGCTGGTAGACGACCTCGAAGGCCGGCAAATATTGCTTGATCTGCAGGGCCAGTTCGCGCGGAGTGAAGCTCAGTCCGGCCACATTGTAAGACGACCGTATCTTCACCTGCGCGGCCGGCGCATCCATCAATTCGATGGTGGCGCGAATCGCGTCGGGCATGTAGATCATCGGCAAACCGGTTTCCGGTCCAAGATAACAGTGGTACCGCTCACTGCGTTGCGCCGCATGGAAGATGGCAATCGCATAGTCGGTGGTGCCGCCGCCTGGCGGCGACTTGTGACTGATAATGCCCGGATAGCGGATACTGCGCACGTCGACGCCGAATTTGGCGAAATAGTATTCGCACAAACGCTCGCCGGCTTGCTTGCTGATACCGTAAATCGTGGTCGGGTCCATCACCGTCGTTTGCGGCGTATCGACCCGCGGCGTATTCGGGCCGAAGGCGGCGATCGNNGCCTGACCGCGCTCGCGGGCGATTTCGAGGATATTCAACAAACCGTTGATGTTCAGGTTCCATGCCTTAAGCGGTGCTTGTTCACCGGTCACCGACAGCAACGCGGCCAGTTGGTATACCTGCGTCACATGATAGGTGCCGACGATGTGGGCGACGCCTTTGCTGTCCAGCACATCAATCGGCTCGTAGCGCTTGACGCCAAACCCGCTGCGCGGGCCGATATCCGCCGCAATGACATTTTCTGCGCCATGCTGCGCGCTCAGCGCCTCTACCAGTTCGCTGCCGATCTGGCCATTGGCGCCAATCACTAAAATTCGTTCCATTGCTTGCTCCGTTAATTTTTTAATAGACCCAATTCGCGCCCGGCCTGGCCGAAGGCTGCGAGGGCGAGGTCAATTTGTTCTGTGCTATGCGCCGCCGACAATTGAACGCGTACGCGCGCCTGCCCCATCGGCACCACCGGATAAAAGAAACCGGTGACCAGGATGCCCAGTTCGTACAGCCGTTGCGCAAACTGCTGTGCCATGGGCGCCTCGAACAGCATCACCGGCACCACCGGATGGCTACCCGGTTTGATGGTAAAACCGAGTTCCGAAATCGAACGGCGGAAATGGGCAGTGTTCGCATGCAAGCGGTCGCGCAACGCAGTTGAGGAAGCCAGGCGTTCCAGCACCGTCAGCGAGGCGCCGGCGATCGACGGCGCCAGCGTGTTGGAAAACAGGTAGGGGCGCGACTTCTGGCGCAGGGTTTGCACTACTTCGCGCCGCGCGGCGGTAAAGCCGCCCATCGCGCCGCCCAGCGCTTTGCCGAGCGTGCCGGTGATGAAGTCCACGCGTCCCATCACGCCATGATGCTCATGGGTGCCGCGCCCGGTGGCTCCCATAAAGCCGGACGCGTGGCATTCGTCGATCATCACCAACGCCCCGTAGCGGTCGGCCAGATCGCAAATCTTGTCCAGTTGGGCAATCGTGCCATCCATCGAAAATACGCCGTCCGTCGCAATCACCTTGTGGCGCTGGCCGGCAGCCGCCTGCAACTGCACTTCCAGATCGGCCATATCGTTGTGCTGATAGCGATAGCGGGCAGCCTTTGACAAACGGATGCCGTCGATAATAGACGCATGATTCAAGGCGTCGGAAATGATCGCGTCTTCGGCATCGAACAACGGTTCGAACAGGCCGCCGTTGGCGTCGAACGCGGCCGCATACAGGATCGTGTCTTCCATGCCGAGGAATTCGGACAACGCGCGTTCCAGTTGTTTGTGGACGGTTTGCGTGCCGCAAATGAAACGCACGGAAGACAAGCCATAACCGTATTGCTCGGTGGCGGCAATCGACGCCTTCACCATCGACTCGTCGCCGGACAAGCCCAAATAGTTATTGGCGCACATATTGATCAACCTGCGGCCGTCGTCGCATACCACTTCGGCCCCCTGGCGCGACGTAATCACACGCTCCGTCTTGAATAATCCATCGCGGCGCAGCGCCGCGAGATTGCCTTCCAATCCGGCGTAAAAAGTGTGTTTTGCATCAGTTGCATTCATGACAACCCCCTATTATTCGATAATCGAATCGAAGCGAATCGAAGCGAATCGAAGCGTTGTAATGGCGCCGATCGTTTTGCATTAGCTTATTGCTCAAACGCTGATCAACTCGGTTAAAATCAGCTTTCCAGTAATTCTTACAAAATCCACTATTTAGAACATAAATTCGATATAGTGGATATTAACGATTCCCAGTAAACATTGCAAGTGCCCGCCATGAAAAATCTTGTCACGCAAAAATCCCCGCCCGAAGTCGGCGCTACGCTGCAAAAAATGCGTCTGGCAAGAGGTTTGACGCTGGAAGACCTGTCGCGGGCGGCAGGCGTATCGAAATCGATGCTGTCGCAAATTGAAAGGGAAAAAGCCAACCCGACCATCGCCGTGGCGTGGCGCCTGTCGAACGCATTGGGAGTCGGCATTGGCGAGTTGCTGGCGACCGACACTAAAGATGTCGAGGCGATTCGCGTATTGGAGCCGCACGAAACGCCGACGCTGCCGGGCGACCATGCCGGTTACGTGCTGCGTATCCTCGGGCCGATGGAACTAGCCGGCAAATTTGAATGGTATGAACTGACGCTCGCGCCGAACGGCGAACTGGTATCGCAACCGCACGACCCGGGCGCTATGGAGCATCTGACGGTGTTGCATGGCAGCCTGGAAGTCGAGGTTGAGGGCGCCAAGCGCAAGCTGAAGTTGGGCGGCACCGCACGCTACCACGCCGACCGCAGCCATGCGATACGCAATTTGGGTAAGTCCGAGGCGAAGGCGTTGCTGGTGGTGATACACCGGTAAATGCGGTGCTGTCAAACCTCGCCCGGAGCAGCGAGCCGTGTCCGGGCGGGGGCGTGTGCTGTCAGCTCAACTCTTCCAGCCGAATCTTAGTCACTTGCCCCACCACGGTCGACAATGCCTCGATCTTCACGATCGCCGCCTCGACATTTTTTTCCTGCGTCTGATGCGTCAACATGATGATGTCGGTCTGGGTTTCCCCTTCCGCCGGTTCCTTTTGCAGCATCGCATCGATCGAAATCGTCGAGTCGGCCAAAATGCGGGTGACGTCGGCCAATACGCCCGGTTGATCCGCTACGTGCATGCGCAGGTAATAACTGGTCGTGATTTCCGACATCGGCAAGATCGGCGTGTCGGCCATCGCATTCGGCTGGAACGCAAGATGCGGCACGCGGTGTTCAGGGTCGGCGGTGGCGAGGCGCGTGATGTCCACCAGGTCGGCAATCACCGCCGAGGCGGTTGGTTCGGCACCGGCGCCCTTGCCGTAATACAGCGTGGCGCCGACCGCATCGCCCTGCACCAGCACCGCGTTCATCGCCCCTTCAACATTGGCGATCAGGCGCTTGGTTGGAATCAGCGTCGGATGCACGCGCAGCTCGATGCCGTTCGGCGTGCGTTTGGTGATGCCCAATAGCTTGATGCGGTAACCGAGTTGCTCCGCGTAACGGATATCGGTTGCCTGCAATTTGGTGATGCCTTCGACGTAAGCTTTATCGAACTGCACCGGGATGCCGAAAGCGATGGCCGACATGATGGTCGCCTTGTGCGCCGCGTCCACGCCCTCGATATCGAAGGTCGGGTCGGCTTCCGCATAACCCAGGCGCTGCGCCTCTTTCAGCGCGGTGGCGAAATCGATGCCCTTGTCGCGCATCTCGGACAGGATGAAATTGGTGGTGCCGTTGA
>PKWO01000338.1 GCA_003132085.1 Oxalobacteraceae bacterium
AATGCAGTCACAATCTTGCCCGACGCCCCAATCCTGACTTTGTCGCGCAGATTGGTGCCGACCAACGTGTTGTGAACCAGCAGCAGCGCCTCTTGCAGCGGCATGCCGACATGGTCGGTAAATTCCACCGGTGCGGCACCGGTGCCGCCTTCGCCGCCATCGACTACGATGAAGTCGGGCAGAATGCCGGTTTGCTGCATCGCTTTCACGATGCCAAAGAACTCCCAGGGGTGACCGATAGCCAGCTTGAAGCCGGTCGGTTTGCCGCCCGACAAGGTGCGCAGCTTGTCGACGAACTGCAATAACCCTATCGGCGTATCGAACGAGGAATGGCATGATGGCGAGATGCAATCGACGCCTGCCGGCACGCCGCGCGCTTCCGCGATTTCGACGCTTACTTTGGCCCCCGGCAGCACTCCTCCATGCCCCGGCTTGGCTCCCTGGGATAATTTGATTTCAATCAGCTTGACTTGAGCGATAGCCGCATTGTCGATAAACTTCTGTTCCGAAAAACTGCCGTCAGGATTGCGGCAACCGAAGTAGCCGGAACCGATTTCCCAGACCAGGTCGCCGCCGCTGTCTCCGGGTTGATCGGGGCGATGGTAGCGGCTGATGCTCCCTTCGCCGGTGTCATGCATGAAATTCCCTTTTTTTGCGCCTTGATTAAGTGCGCGAATTGCATTTGCCGACAATGCGCCGAAACTCATTGCCGAGATATTGAAAATGCTGGCGGAATACGGCTGAGGGCGGTCGGCGCCGATCATGATGCGGAAGTCGTGGTGTTCGACCTTGGCCGGCAGGATCGAATGACCAACCCATTCGTATCCGGGTTGGTAGACATCGAGTTGCGTGCCGAACGGGCGTTTGTCGAGCACTTGCTTAGCGCGTTGATAGACGATCGAACGTTGATTGCGGGAAAACGGGTTTTGTTCAGTGTCCTGTTCCAATAGATATTGCCGGATTTCAGGCCGTACCATTTCGAAAAAGAAGCGGAAATGCGCCAGAATTGGATAGTTGCGCAGTATCGAACGTTTGGTTTGCATGACATCCGCGACGCCGACACCGGTCAACGCGCCCGATAGCAGCACTAGCCACCATCCGGCATGAATCAGGGAAGCGATCGTCAGCGACAGGATGAATACAAATCCGGCGATGATCAGAGTCAAGTNNCCTGCATGACGGCTCCAGAAAATAAAGGGTACCCGGCCGGGCGGTGTCCGGCGGCATATGACGGGCCACATAAATTTTACGATCGGCGACGGCAATTTTTCAGGTTGGCGCAGTACCGCCGCTACTGTTGATGATGCCGCCGCCCAGGCAAATGTCGCCATCGTAAAGTACCGCCGACTGGCCTGGCGTAACGGCCCATTGGGGGTCGGAAAATGCCAGTGAAAATTCGTCCTGATTCGACGCATCAAGGCGGCACGCGACGTCGGCTTGCCGATACCTGGTCTTCGCCGAGAGTTGTTGAAACGCCGGCATGTCACCGCCAATCCAGCTAATCCGGTCGGCGCTGAGTGTCGGCGACAATAGCCACGGATGATCGTGCCCTTGCACGATATATAACACGTTGTTGACGATATCTTTCCGGGCCACGTACCAGGGTTCGCTATTGCCTTCGGCATTCTGATGCGATTTTATGCCGCCCAAACCGATGCCCTTGCGTTGCCCTAGCGTATAAAAACTCAAACCGACATGCTCGCCGACGATCTCTCCACCGGTGGTCTTCATCGGGCCGGGGCGATAACAGAGGTAGCGATTCAGGAACTCGCGAAAAGGCCGTTCGCCGATGAAGCAGATGCCGGTAGAATCTTTCTTCGCGGCATTGGGCAATTTCAGTTGTTCGGCAATTTTACGCACTTCAGTCTTGTGGATTTCGCCGAGCGGGAACAGCGTTTTCGACAATTGCGCCTGATTCAGGCGATGCAGGAAATAACTTTGATCTTTGCTGGCATCAACGGCTTTCAGCAATTGATAGCCGCCGGCATCCGGCCCGGCAGCCAACCTGCGCACGCGCGCATAATGGCCGGTGGCAATCAGGTCGGCCCCCAACTTCATCGCGTGGTCCAGAAAAGCCTTGAATTTGATTTCGGCATTACACAACACGTCCGGGTTCGGTGTGCGGCCTGCCTGGTATTCGCGCAGGAATTCGGCAAACACCCGATCCTTATATTCGGCGGCGAAANNCGCCGACGACGTCGGCGACACTGACTGCGTCAATCCAGTCCTGGCGGCTTGAACAGTATTCGGAGTCGTCGTCATCTTCCCAGTTTTTCATGAACAGGCCGACTACTTCGTACCCTTGTTCCTTGAGCAGCCAGGCCGCCACTGATGAATCGACACCGCCGGACATGCCGATCACCACTTTTTTCTTAGCCATTCGGCGTTCCCATCGCGTTCGGATGCGTATACAGCAGGGACAAAGGCGCGCGCTGCCCGCTCAAATAGTCTTCCACGCATTTCAACACCAAGGGGCTGCGGTGCTTTTCACTGCAAGCGGCAAGTTCGATATAGGACATCCATACGGTGCGCAAGATGCCGTGGTCGAGCGGCCTGTCATGCACCGCGCCCACATCGCCGCAAAAGGCGAAACGCAAATACGTGACATCGACGCCGGCGCGGGCCGACTGGTAACGCGACATGTACATGCCGACCAGTGCGGTCGGCGAAAAGTCGTGGGCGGTTTCTTCCAGCGTTTCGCGCACGACTGCCTGCTTCAGCGACTCGTTGGGGTCGAGGTGGCCGGCCGGTTGATTGAAGCGTATTCCGTCACCGGTTTCTTCTTCAACCAGCNNCCAGACGTCGCTCATAGATTTTTTTGAAAAGAGGGACGCTTATTTTACCGTGCCGGCTCGCTTTTCGTGTGTCGGCACCGCTTTAGCGTGATGCGCCGGCAACCGTTCGAATCGCCCTGGTCGTTCTGTTGGCCGTCAAAATAAGTAAAATTTGTGGCTTCACCGCACTGTTTTCTTAACATTCTTGATGTTGATCAAAGTTTTCAATGAATTTAACGAATAGTACGGTCGTTCTTTTTTAAGATTTCCGTGTAAGATCGTGCACTTGTAATAATTTCTAATCGTTGGAGACGCGCATGAGAATCGGCGTGCCGGCCGAGACGCGGGCGGGCCAGACCCGTGTATCCGCGCCCGGTTATGCCGCAACCGCGTCTCTTAGTACCAACAGGAGAGAAAATGCAACGCATTATGCTTCGCGCCAAGATCCATCGGGCAACGGTCACGCAATGCGACCTTCATTATGAAGGTTCATGCGGAATCGATGAAAACCTGCTGGAAGCGGCCGATATCCGCGAGTTCGAGAAAATTGAACTGTATGACATCAATAACGGCGAGCGATTTTCCACCTACGCGATCCGCGGCAAGCGCGGCAGCGGCGAGATTTCGCTCAACGGTGCGGCGGCGCGCCGGGCTCATTTGGGCGATTTGCTGATTATTTGCACCTATGCGCCGATGGACGACGCTGAGATCAAGCTGTTCCAGCCCAAGATTGTTTTTGTGGATGAAAAAAATCAGATAACCGGTCTGAAAAAACAAATGTAGATTTCAACATGCTGCCGGGTTTCGATTTGCGCATTACGTATAGAGAAGTCAATATCCTGCTCCGCATTTGGCGGACCAACACCACGAAGGGGGGCGTATGCCGCTAAAGATTGGAGTACCACTAGAGGTCTTTCCGGGTGAGAAGCGCGTTGCGACTGTTCCTGAAGTCGTCGAAAAGCTGATCAAGCTAGGTTTCACTGTCGCCGTGCAATCGGGTGCCGGGGATGCGGCAAATTTCAGCGACGACACTTACCGTGCTGCCGGCGCCGAAATTATCGATGGCGCAGCCGCACTATGGGCCGCATCGGACATCGTCTTCAAAGTGCGCGGACCGAACGACGAAGAAGTCGGCCTGATGCGCGAAGGCGGAACCCTGGTCAGCTTCATCTGGCCGGCGCAGAATCCGGAATTGCTGAAACATCTGGCGGCAAAAAGGGCTACGGTCTTGGCGGTGGATAGCGTGCCGCGCGTGTCGCGCGCGCAGAAAATGGATGCGCTGAGTTCGATGGCGAATATCGGCGGCTATCGGGCGGTTATCGAAGCAGCACATCAGTTTGGCCGTTTTTTCACCGGCCAGATTACGGCCGCCGGCAAGGTGCCGCCCGCCAAGGTTTTCGTGATCGGCGCGGGGGTCGCAGGATTGGCGGCGATCGGTGCGGCGGCCGGTCTGGGCGCCATTGTGCGGGCCAACGATACGCGCCCCGAAGTGGCCGATCAAATCAAATCGCTGGGCGGTGAATTTGTCCCGGTGGAGTACACGGAAGAAGGTTCCGGCGTCGGCGGCTATGCCAAGGTGATGAGCGAAGGCTTCCTGAAAGCCCAGAGCGAAGTCTTCGCGAAACAGGCCAAGGAAGTCGACA
>PKWO01000142.1 GCA_003132085.1 Oxalobacteraceae bacterium
GGCTGCGGATGCCGCAACGGCCGGCGTGGTGACGGTACTGGTGCCCGCCTGCGCAATCGAATTATACAAACCCGCCGTATCATAGGTTTGTGCACTGGTTGACACGGTGCCGAGTGTGGCAACGATGCCGGCCGTAGTGGACAAGGCACTGGCTTGCTGTGCCAACCCTGGGTCGGTGCTCGCGGCTATCGGCGACACGCTCACGCTCGGCGTGGATGAAACGGTGCCAATTGAGGAAATCGACATGGTGCGGAACACCTGTTAATAACGCTTGTTAAAAAAGCCAATAAATCTGTCTAACTAGACAAATAGGATAGTTGCACTATAGCACTAAAGGCGGAAGTATGCCGAGATTCTGAAGGCCGGCCCTATGCGCGGTCAATGCACGGCCCCGCAAACCCTCGCTAGCAGTTATTGATTCCGTCGCATCGGCGTGCATTGGCGAAATTCGCACGTGGCCATAAATACACTACGGTCCGGGCAATTCACCCGATATATCTCCACTGGGCCGTTCACGGTAAGCAGCCCGGCCCCCAACTCACTATCGCAACCTTGCTGTTTAGCCAGTCTTTCGACAGTGACCGATGACGGGCCGAGCTTGAACTCGACTTTTTCCACTTCGATGGGGGCCGCCGCGATATTGCCGACGGTTTGCGGTTGCATTGCGGGCTGCACGGCAGTAACGGATGATCCGATGTCTTGGTGCCTGATACCGAAAGCGCAGCCGGTCAGTTCAAGCGCCAAGCAGATCAATGCAGGTTTGACGAATTGCATCTTATTATTCCTGTTTGCTAAAGGTGATCGAGAATTCTTGGTTGAGTGGCGAGAAGATTCGTTCGGCCGGTAAATCGACGCTAAAGTCGTCTTATATTGCCTCTTTGAATTTTATGTCAAGATCATCATCTTTTTTCATCAAACCCAACATAATCGGGTAATAGAAGATGAAAAATGACGAAAAATTTCTAAAATGGTAAGGCGTGCCGGATGATTATGTGCGGTCAGATTTTCTGAAACGACCATTCTTCCGACTGAAATATCGATGATGACGACAGCAGAATGCGTGCTTGCCGTTGGATAAAAAGCTTGCCTAGTGAAGTCTAAAAGCAACATAATAATTTTCCAATCCGATGCGATAATTGGCTCGGGTGACGTCGTTTTGATGACAAGTTTCCCTTTGAAAGGCATGTATGTCGACCACTTTTGGCCCTGAAGAAGCGCGCGCCTACATGCATCAACTGCTCAAGGTGATGCATCAGGCCGGCGGCTCCGATTTGTTCATCTCGGCTGACTTCCCTCCCAGCATCAAATCACATGGCGGAATGAAGCCTCTTAGCCAGCAAAGGCTTTCCGGAGAAATTACCAAAAAGTTGGCGCACAGTTTGATGAATGACAAGCAGCGCCTGGAGTTCGAGGCTGAAATGGAATGCAATTTTGCTATTTCGCTGCCTGAAGTTTGCCGCTTTCGCGTGAATGTCTTTGTGCAGCAGCAATTTACGGGAATGGTCATCCGGACGATTGCGTCCGAAATTCCCAATTTTGAAAAACTCGAATTACCGGAGATACTCAAAGAAGTGGTCATGACCAAGCGCGGCTTGGTGCTGGTTGTCGGCGGCACCGGGTCGGGTAAGTCAACCACGCTGGCAGCGATGATCGATTATCGAAACACCAATTCTGCCGGGCACATCATCACGGTGGAAGACCCGGTGGAATACGTGCATAAGAACAAGGGATGCCTGGTAACCCACCGCGAGGTGGGTGTCGATACGCACTCGTGGCACCATGCGCTGAAGAATACGCTACGTCAGGCGCCGGATGTGATATTGATCGGCGAAATTCGCGATAGCGAAACGATGGAACATGCCATTGCGTTTGCGGAAACCGGTCATTTGTGCCTGGGAACGCTGCATGCGAACAACTCCAATCAAACCATAGACCGGATCATCAATTTTTTTCCGGAAGAGCGACGCAACCAATTGCTGATGGATCTCTCTTCCAATCTTCGTTCCATCGTTTCGCAGCGCCTGGTGCGCACCGAAGACGGGAAGGGGCGCAAGGCGGCAATCGAAATTTTGCTCAATACGCCGACCATCGCCGAGATGATTTTCAAGGGACAGTTTCAGTCCATCAAGGAAATCATGGGGAAATCGCGCGAGTTGGGCATGTGCACCTTCGATCAGGCCTTGTTCACCTTGTACGACAATCGTCAAATCAGCTACGAGGAGGCAATTCGCAATGCCGATTCGGCCAACGAGTTGAGACTGCAAATCAAATTGAAGGGCACGCGCGGAGAACCGGTCGCTGCATCGGCCGGGGCTTTCAATCTGTCGATTACCGAGGACAAAAAGGAAGAAGAGGGAGAGTCGAAAGATAAGGCGAAGCAATGATTCGACCCGATAGCGGCGATGGAACCGCCGCCACGCGCTGCCAGGTGAGTACATCGGCGCCGCATGTTTTCGTTGAGGATCTCAGTTTGCGCGGGATTGAGCGGACCTGCAATCACACCGAAAGCGGCGCTTTGAAAAACAACTTGGCGTCCTCTCGTTGAGAGCGGGGCATCAATGCGTACCTGACCAGCGGCACGCAAAAATGTCTGAACTGAGGTAGCATTTGGGCACCTCGCAGGCCAATCCTGATGTTGGATGGCTTCTCGTTATCAGAATAATATTGATTGATACCTAATTACTGCCATTTGCGATAGAAAAGGCCCCTATGTCTGAAGCACCCTTTACCGAACTGGATTGGCGCCGGCTGCTGACCAGCCTAGGCGAAAATCCGGATCGCCCCGGCCTAGTCGATACGCCGTCGCGGCTGGCCAAGGCCTGGAAGCATTGGACCTCCGGCTACGGCCAAGACCCGGCCGCATTGCTAAAGGCATTTGAAGACGGCGCCGAAGAGTACAACGAGCTGATCGTGGTGCGCGGCATTCCCGTATATAGCCATTGCGAACACCATCTGGCGCCGTTTTTTGGCACGGCTACCGTGGGCTATGTCCCCAACGGGAAGATAGTCGGTTTGTCGAAGCTGACGCGGCTGGTCGATTGCTATGCCAAGCGCCTGCAGGTGCAGGAGCGGCTGACCAGCCAGATTGCCAACGCGCTGATGACGCATCTCGAACCGAAAGCGGTCGGTGTCGTGATTCGCTGCCGTCACATGTGCATGGAAAGCCGTGGCATACGTACTCCGGGCGAAGAGACAATTACGTCGGCGATGCTGGGGGAGTTGCAGCCCAATTTGGCATTGAGAACCGAATTCCTGGCACTGGCGCGCGAACCCTAAGAACGCCGAAGCAAGCCGAATTTCAACGCACGGCACGATAACCACAGACATTTACCGGGCGTTGCCCTATCATTAGCGCCCTTTTGAACGACGGGAATCGTCATGGCGAACGCTTGCGGTTTGGACTTTGGTACGTCTAATTCTACAGTGGGCTATTGTCGGCCCGGCCAATCTGCATTGCTGGTGCTGGAAGATGGCAAAGTAACATTGCCATCGGTGGTGTTCTTCAACGCCGAGGAAGACGCGGTTTACTTCGGACGTGCGGCGCTGACCAATTATCTGGCCGGTTACGAAGGGCGCTTGATGCGCTCGTTGAAGAGCTTGCTGGGCACCAGTTTGATCGACGGCCAAACCGAGGTGCACGGTCGCGCGCTGCCGTATAGAACTTTATTGGCGCAATTCATCGGTGAACTCAAGCGCCGTGGGGAGCAAGCGGCGGAACGCGGATTTTCTTCCGCGGTGATCGGGCGCCCGGTGTTTTTTGTGGATGGCGATGCCGCCGCCGACAGGCTTGCCGAAGCGACCCTGGCGGAGGTTGCGCGCGCGGCCGGTTTTCAGCATATCGCGTTTCAATACGAACCGATCGCAGCGGCTTTCGATTATGAGTCGCAAATCGATCGCGAAGAGTTGGTGCTGATTGCCGATATCGGCGGCGGCACGTCGGATTTCTCGCTGGTCAGGCTGTCGCCGGCGCGGGCGCTGATGAGTGACCGGCGCGGCGATATCCTGGCGACCGGCGGTGTGCACATAGGGGGCACGGATTTTGACAAATATCTGAGCTTGTCTTGCGTCATGCCATTGCTTGGGATGGGCAGCCGCCTGAAAAACAATAGTGAAGTACCGTCCAGCTATTATTTCAATCTGGCGACGTGGCATACCATCAATCTCGCGTACACGCAAAAAACCTGGCTGCAATTGAAAGACGTTTATCGCGATGCTTGCGAGCGCGACAAGCTTGACCGCTTGATGAACCTGATCGAGCACCGTGCC
>PKWO01000203.1 GCA_003132085.1 Oxalobacteraceae bacterium
CGAGTCCGCTTTGGCGCGCAATACTCAGCGCCGTGGCCGGATAGTCGCCGGTAATCATGATGACGCGGATTCCAGCGGCGTAACATTCGGCGATGGCCTGCTTGACCGTCGGGCGCAACGGATCGGCGAGGCCTATCAGACCGACAAAGTGGAAATTGAAATCGTGTTGAATGGATGGCAGATCATGCTGCTGGAACGAGGCCTTTGCTACGGCCAACACCCGCAGTCCTCGCTCCGCCAGCCGGTTGACCTGCGCGGTAATGTTCGAGATATGTTCGCGTTCCAGATGGCACAAATCAACGATCGCTTCCGGTGCACCCTTTGCTGCGATCACGTATTGCGCATGGTCGGGCGATTGCCAGACACGGGACATCGCCAGCAATTCGCTCGACAACGGGTATTCTTCCACCAACGCCCAGCTATCATGAATGTGTTCGGTGCCTGCCAGCGCTGCGTGTCCGGCGGCCTGAATCGCTTTCTCCATCGGATCGAACGGATCGCGCTGGCTGGACAGCATGGCGAATTCCAGCGTTTCGTGGAAGAGTTCCGGAAAATCCTCTGGCTTGGACTCAGCCGCATCCATGAATGGGTGTTCATCGCCATCCACCATGATGCTTTCCACCGCCATGCGGTTTTGCGTCAGCGTGCCGGTCTTGTCGACGCACAATACCGTTGCTTCTCCCAGCATTTCGATCGACGAAATACGCCGCGTCAGCACTTGCTTTTTCGCGATGCGCCACGCCCCCAAGCCAAGAAAAATCGTCAATATCAGCGGTAATTCTGCCGGCAATATCCCCATTGCCAGCGTCAGGCCCGCTAAAATCCCGTTGAGCCAGTCGCCGCGCGTTATCCCGTACCAGACCGCCAACAGGATAACGAGAGCGATGCTGGATAGTGCCACCACTTTGACCGCATGGGCAGTCTCGTCCCGCACATGGCTGCTCTCGTCTGTCAATGTAAGAAGCGCGTGGCCGATACGTCCCAATGCGGTTTTTTCCCCGGTTGCCACCACGCGCGCTTTGCCTTTACCTTGAACCACTAGTGTGCCGGAATACACGAAAGGCTGATCGTCACCGCCGGGCGCCGCAACGTCATCCGCGACGATGGTGCTCGCTTGCTTTCTGACCGGAACCGATTCACCGCTTAACAGCGACTCGTCTACGGTCATGCTTTGGCACACAAACAAGATGGCGTCAGCCGGCACGCGGTCACCCTCAGCAAGCATAATGATATCTCCGGGTACCACATCACGGCCGGCTATGCGTTGTGGCTGGCCATCGCGCAGTACCAATGCACGCGGGCTGGACAAGTCGCGCAGGACCTCCAGTGCCCGTTCGCTTTTGCGCTCCTGCGCGAAACTCATTCCCATGATAATGAAAACGGAACCGAATAAAATGAACGCGTCTTCTTTGCTGCCCAGTAACAGATAGATGCTGGCGCAGGTGATCAGCAAGATGAACATCGGTTCGCACACCACGCCCCAAGCAATGGCTAACAATGAACGAGGTTTGCTGGAAGGTAATTCGTTCCAACCTTCGGACAGCAGGCGTCGCTGCGCTTCAACTTCACTCAAGCCAGCCTGGAGATCGACAGTGTTGTGCATAAGCACCCTTTAAATGATCCAGAGTCCGCCAATTGGGTGGAATGACGCCTCACCCGAACATGATTTCTGCTTTTATACTTTTTCATCTTGATTGACTTTGATGCAGGTCAAGATTCGCTCGCGTCGCATGAATAGACGTTGTTCCCACTTTAACGCCATCACTATTCATTGCTCTACGGGAGAAAATCAACGCAGCCACGAGGGCCGCATTCTGCTGCGTTATTCACCATTTGCATGACGACCTGATTGACTTGTTCAATCGCGACACGTTGCTCACAACCTGAAAAGTCTACAAACCTTCGACGCGATTTGTATCAGTCCTTGCCAAAGACAACTGGTTAAATGTACAGTATGCTTATATTCTTGCTTGTAGAGTTGTATGCCATCTGTCATATCACCAGCCACAGCCGCCGACCCTTTCGCAGCGCTTAACGCCCGACAGCGGGAAGCGGTTGAGCATGACATTGGTGCCGATCTGCAGGACCTGCGGCCCTTGCTCATTCTCGCAGGCGCGGGATCTGGAAAGACGAACACGCTCGTGCATCGCGTAGCGAAACTCATTCTCAGCGGTGCCGATCCGCAGCGCATCCTGCTACTTACGTTCTCGCGGCGCGCAGCTTTTGAAATGGAACGTCGTGCCGGGCATGTGCTCCACCGTATCATGGGCTTGCCGAGTACCCAGCAACATCCTTCGCTTCCTTGGTCGGGCACGTTTCACAGCATCGGTGCGCGGCTTCTGCGTGATTACGCCCGACGCATCGGCCTTGAAGACGGATTCACCATTAACGATCGTGGGGATTCGGAAGATTTGTTGGGCTTAATCCGGCACGACATGGGTCTGACCTCGGCCAAAAAGCGCTTCCCTCTCAAGGCTACCTGTTTGTCCATCTATTCACGCGTGGTCAACACTAAAGACTCTTTGCGCGAGGTGTTGCAAAATGTTTTTCCATGGTGCGGCGAGTGGGAAGCTGAGTTGAATCTGTTGTTCAGCAATTATGCAGATGCGAAGCAGGCGCAAAACGTTCTTGATTACGATGATTTGCTGCTGTTTTGGGCCGAAATGGTGGCAGATGAAGAGTTGGCGCTAGACGTCGGCGGCCGATTCGACCATGT
>PKWO01000241.1 GCA_003132085.1 Oxalobacteraceae bacterium
CATGGTTTAGGCGTCACCCGTGCCTGTGGGCTGATTGGCATCTCCAGGTCGCTGTATCGTTACGAATCGACGCGACCGGGTGATACAGAATTGACGGAACGTTTAACGGCGCTGGCAGGCCAGAAGCGTCGCTATGGCTATCGTCGGCTGCATGTCTTGTTGCTGCGAGAAGGTTGGGAAATCAACAGAAAGCGTACCTACCGCGTGTACCACGCGGCAGGCCTGATGGTACGCCGGCGCAAACGCAAACGTATTGCCGGTGTTGAGCGGCTGGAGAAAGTGATGGCCGTGGCACCGAATAGCAGTTGGTCGATGGATTTCGTATCGGATGGCTTTGTCGATGGGCGCCGGTTGCGCTGCTTGAATATCGTCGATGATTTTACGAAAGAGTGTCTGGCAATCGAAGTGGATACGTCGCTGCCGGGTCGGCGCGTAGTTAATGTGCTGGAACGGTTGGCGGAAAGCCGAGGGTTGCCGAAATCCGTGACCGTGGATAATGGGCCAGAGTTCATCAGCAAGGTACTGGATGAATGGGCATATCGAAAGCAATTGCAGCTACGTTTCATCGAGCCGGGCAAGCCGCAGCAGAATGCGTATATTGAAAGCTTCAACGGCAAATTCAGGGACGAATGCCTGAACGAGCACTGGTTTTTATCGATGCGTCATGCAAGGGAAATCATTGACGCATGGCGTCAGGAATACAATGACGAACGGCCGCACAGTTCGCTGGGTTACCTGACACCGAACAGGTTTGCAGAGGGGTTTTTAACCACAGACTCCAAGTTGGTTTCGTACTAAATTGGGGAGCAGGTCAATCCTTCAAGAATTGCTTGACAATGAACCTACCAACTAGTAGAGTGACGTCACTGAGGCGTTTGACGAGTATGTCGCGCTCAATGTAAAAAGAAGCGGAACTTGCCTAACAACACTTAACGGGTTGATGGATTTTCACCATGAATGCAGAACTTTCTCCGAAGGCCACCGAAATTGCCGCTCACGCGAGAATGCTGCTCGCCGCCGGCGGCTACAACAGCTTCAGCTATGCCGACATATCCGACCGGGTACACATCAGCAAGGCGAGCATCCACCACCATTTCCCGAGCAAAGCGGAACTCGTCCAGATCGTGGTCGCGCGGTATCGCGAGGAGGCACGGGAAGGCATGGCCGTACTCGCTCGCCAATTCGACGATCCACTGGCAGAACTCAAAGCCTATGCGGATTACTGGTCCACGTGCATCCGCGATGGCACTTCTTCATTCTGCATTTGCGCGATGCTTGCAGCCGAGCTGCCGATGATCCCGAGCGAGGTTGCGGATGAAGTTCGCGGGCATTTCCAAGATCTGACTAATTGGCTCGCCTCGGTTCTCAAGAAAGGCGCTGCCAAAGGGCAGTTCCACTTGCGAGGCAGCCCGGACATCGAGGCAAAGTCCTTCATGGCCACGGTGCATGGCGCGATGCTGGCCGCACGGGCCTTCGGTGATCCCAAGACCTTCCAGGCGATTGTGCAACCGGCAATCAACAGGTTGACCACGGTAGCCTGATTCGTTCCGATAGGACGAATTGGCTGTGTGGTTTTTTATTTTTCGATTACTCTACCAACTAATAGATAGGAAACAGTATGAACAGTGAATTGTGGGCTCTCACCGGTGCAGGCGTGCTCTACTTGCTTCTCCCATTCATCTACTTGGCTCTTTACGCCAAGCAGGTTGGCATGCCAATCATATCCGGTAATCGCGAGGATGCGCCCAAAGCGGTCGGCATGGCGGGGCGCTTAATGCGTGCGCATAGCAACCTGCTAGAAAACCTCGTGCCTTTCGCCATCGTGGTCCTGGTGGCGCGCGTGGTCGGTGTATCGAACGGGATGACTGTCGCCGGTGCGTGGCTGTTCCTTGGTGCGCGTGTCATCCACGCCATCGTCTACCTCGCGGGCATCACGAAAATCCGCACACTGGCCTATATCGCCAGTGTCATCGGCACTGTGCTAATCCTGAGTCAGTTGTTCTGAGTTCGAAGGCTCTTACCGAGATGGATGCCAAGGGCAGCATCTCCGCCGGTCAAGTGATCGTCGGAAAGAACGGTGTAGTTCCGCCGATGTGAGCCCGCTCGGTGCTGGCCTGCGTGCATTGCCCTCAGCGACGGCGCCCTTGACGAGTCGCTCGGCCCTACGGGTGCCGAGACATCGCCATCCGTGCCGACGCGAGGCCTTCACATCTCTACAGACATTCAACATTGAAAGATCGACCCAATGAATCCATCTAGACGAAATTTCGGCGCTCTGATCGCCGCAGGCGCAACAGGCGTCATGCTCGGGGCCTGCAGCGGATCCAACGCCAGTCCACCGGACTCTAAGCGCGCCATCGTGCTCATTCACGGCTCATGGTTCGGCTCGTGGTGCTTCAGCCCACTGATCCCGCTGCTGGCGGCGAAGGGCATTACCGCGATCGCGCCGGATCTACCGGGACATGGACTCGGCGCGCAATTCCCGGCCAGCTTCAGCGTGCGCCCGCTCGACCAAGCCGCATTCGCGACCGAGCCGTCGCCCCTCGCGAACGTGACTCTCGCCGACTACGCGGCGGTGGTCGTGCAGGCAGTCAACGGCCTTGCAGCAGCCGGCTTCAGCGCCATCACCGTGCTGGGGCACAGCATGGGCGGCATTCCGATCACGGTTGCCGCCGAGATGCTTCCTGGAAGCATCGCAAAGCTCATCTACTTGTCGGCATTCATGCCAGTGACCGGGTTGCCGGCCGGCGCCTATTTCGGCACTCCCCAAGGCATGGAGAACCAGTTGGCACCTCTCTTCCTTGCAGATCAAAACACGGTGGGCGCGCTGCGCCTCGATACGGGATCGACCGATGCCTTATACATCGCAGCAATGAAGAGTGCCTTCTGCGCCGACGTTTCTGACACCGTCTTCCCGGCGATGCGACATCTGATGACACCCGACGACCCGGCCCAGCCTTTCGGTACGCCGACGGGCGCTACGGTCGGAAGGTGGGGATCCATCAAGCGGGCGTACATCGGATGCACGCAAGACAACGCCGTGACGCCTGATCTGCAGCAGTTGTTCATTAGCGAAGCAGACAAGATGACGCCCCAGCAATTGACGGAATTCCACGCCTTCGCCAGCAGCCATTCGCCGTTCGTCTCGAAGCCGCAGCAACTGGCCGACCTGATCGCGACGATCGCTGCGTAAGCCCACTCCTTTCGCAAGTTCGCAAGCACATCGCGCCATGACTTTTCATGCGGCAAGCGTGGAAAATCATGGCCCGATCCGATCCCGCCGCCAATGGATCGCCCGCGACCAAGTCGCCCTTTATTTATCCCTTCAAGCGGCCAACTCGCAGTTAGTTATTCATATGAATACGTATATTGCTGGCGTTGCAAGTGTTGTGCGGTGTAGTACAAAATATCCGGCGGCCAGTTGCTGCGCGTTAAATGCAAAAATGATCGCATTTAATTTGGTTGGTACTTTTGTTGGTACTTTTTAAATTAAATTTATTAAAATGTCGTATTTATACCGTTTATGAGCCACTTTTCGATCCCGGCAGCCGCAAAATTAAAGGGTTACACGCTTCGGCTTGTAGCCCTTTTTGATTGGTGCGCCCGGCAGGGCGCACTT
>PKWO01000497.1 GCA_003132085.1 Oxalobacteraceae bacterium
TGTTCTGATTGGAACGGGTGTACTTGATCAGGTTGTAGATGTCGACGCCGACTTCACCGGCCGTTGCTTCCTCGTCATTCACCCGAATCACGACACGGCCCGCATCGATATAGTCGACCAAACCGCCACGCAGCGCCTGCACTGTTGTGCCGGAGTCAACCGCGACGGTACGTTCGATGCCGGTGCCGACCAAGGCTTTTTCAGGGCGCAGGCAAGGTACCGCCTGACGCTGCATGTTGGCGCCCATCAATGCGCGATTCGCGTCATCGTGCTCAAGGAACGGAATCAGCGATGCCGCAACAGAAACGATCTGACCTGGCGCCACGTCCATGTACTGCACACGCTCAGGCGACACCAAAATGGTTTCGCCGGCTTCGCGCGCGGAAACCAATTCATCCGACAACTGACCGGTTTTATCGATCGTCGCATTCGCCTGGGCGATGATGAAACGGCCTTCTTCGATCGCCGACAGGTAATCGATCTGGGGCGTGATCTTGCTATTTTCAACCTTGCGGTACGGCGTTTCAAGGAAACCGTATTCGTTCAGGCGGGCGTATAGCGCCAGCGAATTGATCAGACCGATGTTCGGGCCTTCCGGCGTTTCGATTGGGCACACGCGGCCGTAGTGAGTCGGATGTACGTCACGCACTTCAAAGCCTGCGCGTTCGCGAGTCAAACCGCCCGGGCCAAGCGCCGATACGCGGCGTTTGTGGGTGATTTCCGACAGCGGATTGGTTTGGTCCATAAACTGCGACAACTGCGACGAACCGAAAAACTCGCGAATGGCGGCCGAAATCGGCTTGGAGTTGATCAAATCGTGCGGCATCAGGTTATCCGCCTCGGCCTGACCAAGACGCTCCTTGACCGCGCGCTCCACGCGCACCAAGCCGGCACGGAATTGATTTTCCGCCAACTCGCCGACGCAACGCACGCGCCGATTGCCGAGGTGATCGATATCGTCGACTTCGCCGCGACCATTGCGCAACTCAACCAGAATCTTGATGACCGCCAATACGTCTTCGTTCGACAATGTCATCGCACCGGTCAATTCATCGCGGCCGATGCGGCGGTTGAATTTCATGCGGCCCACTGCTGACAGGTCGTAGCGGTCTTCGTTGTAGAACAGGCCGCCGAACAACGCCTCGACCGAATCTTCGGTTGGCGGTTCGCCCGGACGCATCATGCGGTAAATCGCCACTTTCGCAGCCATCTGGTCCGCGGTGTCGTCCATGCGCAAGGTTTGCGAAATGTAGCCGCCCTGATCCAGATCATTGGTATACAAAGTCTGGATGTCGGAGACATTGGCTTCGCGCAGACGGCCGAGCAATTCTTCGGTCAACTCGTCGTTGGCGTTGGACAGCACTTCACCGGTCTCGGCATCGACAATATTCTTGGCCAATACCCGGCCCAGCAAATAGTCTTCCGGAACCGAAATATGCTTGATGCCCGCGGCATCCACGTCGCGCACATGCTTGGCGTTGATCCGCTTGTCTTTGGCGATCAGTACTTTTCCGGCCTTGTCGGTAATGTCGAAACGCGCAACTTCGCCACGCAGGCGTTCGGCGACGAATTCCATCTCCGCGCCCTCGGTGCGCAAGCTGAAATTATCAAACACGAAAAAGTTGGCGAGAATCTGCTCTGGCGTCATGCCGATAGCCTTGAGCAAAATCGTGACCGGCATCTTGCGACGACGATCGACACGGAAGAACAGGATGTCTTTCGGGTCGAATTCGAAATCGAGCCACGAGCCACGGTAAGGAATGATCCGCGCCGAGAACAGCAGCTTTCCGGACGAGTGCGTCTTGCCGCGATCGTGCTCAAAGAACACACCGGGCGAACGATGCAACTGCGACACGATAACGCGCTCGGTGCCATTGATAACAAAAGATCCGGTAGTCGTCATGAGCGGCAATTCGCCCATGTACACTTCCTGCTCTTTCATTTCCTTGACCACCGGTTTGGTCGGCGATTCCTTGTCCAGGATCACCAGACGCACCTTGGCGCGCAACGGCGAGGCAAACGTCAATCCGCGCTGCTGACATTCCTTGACGTCGAAAGGCGGATCGCCCAACACATAGGACAGGAATTCGAGCCGCGCAAAGCCGTTGTGCGACACGATCGGGAAAATGGACGTGAAGGCGGATTGCAAGCCTTCATTTTTGCGTTGGGACGTTACCTTGTCCGCCTGCAAAAAGCCCAGGTAAGACTCGAGCTGGGTCGCCAGCAGGAACGGAACGTTGTGAACGTTGGCGCGTTTCGCAAACGATTTGCGAATACGCTTCTTCTCAGTAAATGAGTAGTGCATGGACACTCCGTGAGTGACAGGAAGGATAGAGAATTCAGGATTCGTAGGGATCAACCAACCGGCTGATCCATTTTCTGCGAAACCTCAAGTCTCCGCCCTTCGAACCTGATTACATTAGTTACCCGATTACTGAACAAGCTAACCGCGCTCACCTTAAAATGCGAAAACGACAACGGAGCCAAAGCCGAACCTCTCAAATGAGAAGTTCCGCGCTTTGACTCCGGCGCCAAAAAATCGCCTTGGCAAACAGAAATTACTTGATTTCTGCTTTTGCGCCCGCGTCTTCCAGCTTTTTCTTTGCTGCCTCGGCATCCGCTTTGGAAACGCCTTCTTTAACCGGCTTCGGTGCACCGTCAACCAGATCTTTTGCTTCTTTCAGACCCAAACCGGTGATTTCGCGAACTGCCTTAATCACGCCCACTTTGTTGGCGCCGAAATCGTTCAGCGTCACAGTGAATTCGGTTTGCTCTTCAACCACCGCAGCGGCTGCGCCGCCGGCTGGGCCGGCGACAGACATTGCTGCTGCCGACACGCCAAACTTCTCTTCGAATGCCTTGACCATTTCGTTCAAGTCCATTACGGACATGGCGCCTACGGCTTCCAGGATGTCGTCTTTGCTAATTGCCATTTGAAACTCCTAAATTGATTCGGTAATTACATCTAATCGGTACTGACGCAAAAAGTGCTTAAGCCAAGCCTGAAAAAACGGCGTGGCTTAAACCGCTTCGGCTGCAGCTGGCGCTGCCGACTCGGCTTCTTTTTTTGCTGCAAGTGCAGCCAATGCACGGGCAAAGCCTGAAACCGGAGCCTGCATGATGCCCAACAATTGGGCGAGCAGAACTTCCCGGCTCGGGATGCTGGCCAACGCAGAGACAGCCGCTTTATCAAGCGGTTTGCCTGCGTAGTTACCTGCCTTGATAACCAGTTTGTCGTTGGTTTTAGCAAAATCACTCATGACTTTTGCTGCTGCAACGGCGTCCTCAGAGATCGAATAGATCAACGGGCCGGTCATTTCGGAGGCGAGGCTAGCAAACGCAGTGCCTTCGACGGCGCGACGAGCGAGTGTATTTTTCAACACGCGCAAGTACACCCCTTGGGCACGCGCTTTAGCGCGCAGTTGCGTCAAGTGACCAACCTGGATGCCACGGTATTCGGCCACGACGATCGTCTGCGCATTTGCTACCTTGGCAGAGATTTCGGCGACTACGGCCTTTTTGTCATTCAGATTGAGACCCACGGTCAACCTCCAAAAATGATGCTCAGTCATTACATAACCAATTAGTGGCTACTTACCTTGCATCGGTTCGAACACGGCGTCCGAAGTCAGGAGTTCAGTGCTGGCGGGCCAGCGTTGAGACACCAAAACTTGTTCGGGTTCACCATCTGCGTTGGGGACCGCGTAATTGCCGGTAAGCAATTATGCAGCGATTTAACATTGGACACTGCCTGCATGTCCGCCGCCCAACGGTCTTTGATTGCCTGG
>PKWO01000136.1 GCA_003132085.1 Oxalobacteraceae bacterium
GCGCGGGGCACCGAGCGCAAACGCCGCTTCGCGCAAGCTGGTCGGCACCAGGTTGAGCATGTTGTCGGTGGTGCGCACCACCACAGGTATCGCAATCAGCGAAATGGCGAAGCTGCCGGCCCAACCGGAAAAATGGTGCACGTTGGCGACGTAAATCGCATAGATGAAAAGACCGATCACGATCGAAGGGGCAGACAACATGATGTCTGTCACAAAGCGCGTGACTTGGGCAAACCAGCTCTCTTCACCATACTCAGCCAAATAGATGCCTGCCAAGATGCCGACCGGTGTGCTGATCAATGTGCCGACTCCGACCATCATCAGGCTGCCGACGATTGCATTCATCAATCCGCCGCCCACGCTGTCGGGGCCCGGCGTGGTTTCGGTAAACATCGCCACGTTAAGCGCACCAAATCCTTTGATCAGCAAAATAACCAGAATCCAGCCCAAAAAACCGATGCCGATAGCCATTGCCAGGAAAGAAAGGCCGATTCCGATCCGGTGGACCCATAGCCGTTTGCGATAAATGGGATTCATCATTTAGCCCCCTCTCTGCGAGACAGGCCGATCAACATCAATTTGGCCGCCGCCAAGACAATGAATGTCAAGATGAACAAGATCAAGCCGAGCGCCAATAACGAAGACACATGCAAGACCGTGTCGGCTTCGGCAAACTCATTGGCTAATGTCGAGGCAATACTGTTTCCGGCGGAAAACAAAGACCACGACAGCCGATTTGCGTTGCCGATTACAAAGGTGACCGCCATGGTTTCTCCCAGCGCGCGGCCCAATCCAAGCATCACCCCGCCGACCACGCCAATCTTGGTATAAGGCAAAACAACATTGCGCACCACTTCCCATTTGGTACAGCCGAGCGCGTAAGCCGACTCTTTCAGGACCGCAGGCACAACTTCAAACACATCGCGCATCACCGAGGCGATGAACGGAATAATCATAATCGCTAGGACAAAACCCGCGGTGAGTATGCCGATCCCCATCATGGGGCCGCTAAACAGCTTGCCGATAACCGGCACCTGACCAAGACTTTCCGCCAGCAACGGTTGCACATAGGTGGCGCAAAACGGCGCAAACACAAACAAACCCCACATTCCGTAGATGATGCTCGGCACGCCGGCCAGCAGCTCAACCGCCGTGCCCATGGGGCGCCGCAACCATGCAGGACAGATTTCGGTAAGAAATAACGCTATCCCGAAACTAACCGGAAAAGCAATGATCAGTGCAATCGCCGACGTGACCAGCGTGCCGACGATGGCAATCAGTGCACCGTATTTGTCGTTGACCGGATCCCAATCAACGGTCGTAATAAACGCCGGGCCGAATTCGCGGAATGCAGGCCAAGCGCCAATAATCAGGGAAATGATGATGCCGACCAGCACCAGCAGCACGCTAAGCGCAAAACCCAGGGTAATCTTGTGGAATAGAAAATCCTGTATTCGCTGACCGCGCATGGTCGCCAGCAATGCATGATTGACTGCCGGAGCGGTGTCGTTTTTTTGGTTGGAGTCCACGGTAGGCGTAGCAATCGTAGAAATATTTGCACTCATAGGCGTGGCAATAAAATGAACTTGCAGGCCGCGTCCGAATGGCATCCGAAGATGACATCCAGGACCACGGCCAAGGGATTACATAACAACAGGCAAAATCTAACTGGTCACCTTACCACAGTGCCTTGCCGGAACTGTCTTTGATCTGCGTTTTCCAGGAATCTTGCACCAGCTTGATCACGGGAGCCGGCATAGGAACGTAGTCCAGTTCGACTGCCATGGCGCTACCGTTCTTGTAAGACCAGTCGAAAAACTTCAGCACTTCCTTGGCGTTTGCCGCATTGGCTTCCGCTTTATGCATCAGGATGAAGGTTGCACCGGTGATCGGCCAGCTGATCTTGCCCGGCTGATCGGTCAGCACCACGGCAAAACCAGGCGTTTTCGCCCATTCTGCGCCGGCGGCCGCGGCCTTGAAGTTTTCTTCGGCCGGCTCGACGAATTGACCGTCATGATTCTTCAGCTGCGCGTATTCCATCTTGTTCTTCTTGGCGTAGGCGTACTCTACATAGCCGATTGAGCCCTTGATGCGCGCGACGTTTGCGGCAACACCCTCATTACCTTTGCCGCCCACTCCGACCGGCCATTTGACAGCGGTTCCGGAGCCGACCGTGGTTTTGAATTCAGCATTCGTTTTGGACAGATAGTCGGTGAACAGGAACGAGGTGCCCGAACCATCGGCACGATGGACGACGGTAATATCGTCGCCCGGCAGCTTCACACCCGGATTGAGCGCCGCTATTTCAGCCGCATTCCATTTTGTGATCTTGCCTAGGTATATACTTGCGACGACTTCGCCGGTCAATTTGAGCTGACCTGCTTTTACGCCGTCCAGATTGACTACCGGAACAACCCCGCCCATTACCATCGGAAATTGCACCAAACCATCGGCATCCAGTTCGTCGGCCTTCAGCGGCATATCGGAGGCGCCGAAATCGACGGTCTTGGCCTTGATTTGCTTGATACCGCCGCCAGAACCAATCGGCTGATAATTCAAGCCATTGCCGGTAGCGGCTTTGTAGGCCTCGGCCCATTTTGCATAAATCGGTGCTGGAAATGTCGCGCCGGCACCGGTCATGTCGGCAGCCATCGCAGAAGAAACCGCCATTACCGCACCCAACGTCACCACTACCGTGCTTAACACTTGATTCAGTCGCATAATCGCTCCTTGGTTAGACTAAATTAGACAATGCGAACTGTATCCGACATTTGTGACAGCTTTATGACGAGCTTTAAAATAGTGTCATAAATCAAAAAGATGATCGGTTATCATGTCATTAACTTGTCACAATGACTCATTACACTCAGAATAGATTGATCGAGGGCATCAAAGAGACAGATGAACAACAAAAGCGAATCTAACTATCCGGCAGCGTCAGCCCTGTCCAAAAGCAGTATCTATTTAAACCGTGAATTGTCGCAACTGGCATTTAACCGACGCGTGCTCAGTCAGGCGGAAGACACGTCGATCCCGCTACTGGAGCGGCTGCGCTATTTGTGTATAGTCAGCAATAATCTAGACGAATTCTTTGAAGTCCGTATCGCCAGCCTGTTGGCGCAAGGCCGCCTTGACGGTGAAACCATGGAAAGTCCGGCGCTCACAGCCGCCCTGGAACGAACCAGCATCGATTGCCACCAAGTTGTCGAAAGGCAATATTCAATCCTGAACGACGAAATCCTGCCGCAACTCTCGGTTGAGGGGATACACCTGTTGCGCCATCAAGATCGCAGCGATGCCCAACGAGCCTGGGTGAAGGCTTATTTTGATCGCGAGGTAAGACCGCTGTTGACACCGATTGGGCTTGACCCCGCGCACCCGTTTCCGCAAGTAGTTAACAAGAGCTTGAATTTTATTGTCGAACTATCCGGCAAAGATGCGTTTGGCCGCGGCACGGCAATTGCCATCGTCAAGGCACCGCGGGTATTGCCGCGCGTCATACAGTTGCCCGCTGAGTTGTCTAAACATGGTTTGTCATTCTGCCTGCTGTCATCGGTCATTCATGCCCACATTGCCGATATGTTTACAGGGCGCGACGTGCTGGCCTACTCGCAATTCCGGGTAACGCGTAACAGCGATCTGTGGGTCGATGAAGAGGAAGTGAAGAATTTACGGCAGGCCTTGCAAGGTGAATTGCAAAGCCGACAATTTGGCGTGGCAGTCCGCCTCGAGGTCGCCAAAAATTGCGCGCCCCACCTTTCCCAGTTCCTGCTCGATCAATTCTCCATCGACAAAAATCGCCTGTATGCAGTGGACGGCCCCGTTAACATGGTGCGGCTGTCTGAGTTGATCGACCATGCCGGACATCCGACATTGCGGTTCCCGGCCTTCGTTCCCCATATTCCGGCAAAACTGGCCGGCGCCGACCTGTTTGCGCTGTTGAAGAAGCAGGATGTGCTGCTGCACCACCCGTTTGAGTCGTTTCAGCCAGTGGTCGAGTTTATCCGCGCTGCCGCATACGACCCCGACGTCGTCGCCATCAAGCAAACGATTTACCGTACCGGCATGAACTCCGATTTGATGGAATCGCTGATCACCGCGGCGCAACGCGGCAAGGAAGTCACGGTGATCGTCGAACTGATGGCGCGCTTTGACGAAGAAGCGAACATCAATTGGGCAGATCGCCTGGAACGCGTCGGCGCCCAAGTCGTGTACGGCGTAGTGGGACTAAAAACCCACGCAAAAATGGCCTTTGTGATCCGCAGGGAAGAGGGCAAGCTGCACTACTACTCGCATCTGGGCACCGGCAATTACCATCCGACCACCACCAAGCTCTATACCGACTTCGGTCTGTTGACCGCCAATCCTGAACTGTCGACCGAGGTCAATGAAATCTTTATACATCTGACCAGCCTGACCAAACCCAAAAAGCTGGCTTACCTTTGGTTAGCGCCGTTTGTGCTGCAGAAAGAGTTCATCCGGGCGATCCGCAACGAAGCGAAAATCGCCCGCGAGGGACGTCCCGGCGTCATTATCGCCAAAATGAATGCGCTGCT
>PKWO01000201.1 GCA_003132085.1 Oxalobacteraceae bacterium
GAAATCCTGTCCCTCGGCAGTCAGCACGACGCCCTGCGGCACCCGGCTGAAATCCTGTCCCTCGGCAGTCAGCACGACGCCCTGCGGCACCCGGTCGAAGAGACGCACGCCGAGCTGTCGCTCCAGCGCCAGCACGGCATACGTAATGGCCGACTGCGATACGTGTTCGTTGGTCGCCGCAATGGATATCTGTCCGCCTTTCGCGGCCGCGACAAAGTAGCGAAGCTGTCTTAGCGAAACGTTGGAGCGCATGATTTTTTTCGATATGCCGCATCTGAATTCATGATTTTACGATACTGTCCAATTTTTTTATACTGATAACTTACTCAATAACGAAAATATCGAGATGAATTCGCCACTCCCCCCCGAACTCCTGCATGCCTTGGCCGCCGCCACCCTTGAGGATAAGTACACGCTCGAAAAAGGCCGCATCTATCTCAGCGGTACCCAGGCGCTGGTGCGGTTGCCGATGCTGCAGCACGAACTCGATCGCCGCAACGGCCTTGACACGGCTGGCTACATCTCCGGTTATCGCGGCTCGCCGCTGGGCGGATTCGACACCGCGCTGTGGAAGGCGAAGAAGCACCTCGCGGCCCGCAACATCGTGTTCCAGCCGGGCGTCAACGAAGAACTCGCCGCGACCGCGGTCTGGGGTACGCAGCAGACCGATCTGTGGAAGACAGGCAAGCATGACGGCGTATTCGGCCTGTGGTACGGCAAGGGGCCGGGCGTCGATCGTGCCGGGGATTCGCTCAAGCATGCCAATCTGGCCGGCAGCGCGCATTTTGGTGGCGTGCTCGCGCTTGCAGGTGACGATCATGCGTGCAAATCATCGTCGCTGGCGCATCAGTCGGAACACGCGCTCATTGCCAGTGGTATCCCGATCCTGTACCCGTCCAGCGTCCAGGAATACATCGACTATGGCTTGCACGGCTGGGCGATGAGCCGTTACGCCGGGTTGTGGGTGTCATTGAAGTGCGTGACCGATGTCGTCGAGTCGAGCGCCTCCATCGAGATCGACCCGGACCGGGTCAGCATCATCACTCCCGGCGACTTCGTGATGCCGGAAGGCGGGCTGAATATCCGCTGGCCCGATCCGCCGCTGGCGCAGGAAGCCCGGCTGTTCGACTTCAAATGGTATGCGGCGCTGGCCTATATCAGGGCCAACAAGCTCAACCGCATCACCGTCGATTCGCCGCATGCCCGCTTCGGCATCATGACGGCTGGGAAGGCCTACCTCGACGTGCGGCAGGCGCTCGCCGACCTCGGACTGGATGACGCAACCTGCAGCCGTATCGGCATCCGCGTGTTCAAGGTCGGCTGCGTCTGGCCGCTGGACGCGCAGGGGGCCCGCACCTTCGCTACCGGGCTGGAAGAAATCCTGGTGGTCGAGGAGAAGCGCCAGATTCTTGAGTACGCGCTGAAGGAAGAACTGTACAACTGGCGCGACGATGTGCGCCCCAAGGTCTATGGCAAGTTCGACGAACGCGGCAATGAAGGCGGCGAGTGGTCGGTGCCGCGCGGCGACTGGCTGCTGCCGGCGCGCTACGAGCTGTCGCCGTCGATCATCGCCAAGGCGATCGCGAAACGTCTGGCCAAGGTGGAGCTGCCCGGCGATGTACGGGCGCGGATAGCCGCACGGATTGCATTGATCGAAGCGAAGGAACGCGAAGCAGAAGAGCCGCGCGTCGTCACCGAGCGTACACCGTGGTTCTGCTCCGGCTGTCCGCACAACACGTCAACTCGCGTGCCCGAAGGCTCGCGCGCATTGGCCGGCATCGGCTGCCATTACATGACCCTATGGATGGACAGGCGTACCGAGACCTACAGCCAGATGGGGGGTGAAGGCGTGGCATGGCTGGGGCAGATGCACTTCTCGAATGATAAGCATGTGTTCGCAAATCTCGGTGACGGCACCTATTTTCATTCTGGACACCTGGCGATTCGCGCGGCGGTCGCGGCGAACGCGCGCATCACTTACAAGATCCTGTACAACGATGCTGTCGCCATGACGGGGGGGCAGCCGATCGACGGCGTCCTGACTGTGCCGCAGATCGCCCATCAACTAGTTGCGGAAGGCGTCAAGAAACTGGTCGTTGTCACCGATGAACCGGAAAAGTACACCGCGCAGATCCCTCTTCCTGCCGGCGTGACTGTACACCACCGCGATGAACTGGACTCCATCCAGACGCATCTACGCGGTTTCCCCGGCACTTCGGTGCTCATCTATGATCAGACCTGTGCCACCGAAAAACGCCGGCGCCGCAAACGCGGCACTTACCCGGACCCTGCTCGTCGCACGTTCATCAACGACGCCGTATGCGAAGGCTGCGGCGATTGTTCAGTGCAATCGAATTGCCTGTCGGTGGAGCCACTCGCAACGCCCCTGGGCACCAAGCGCAAGATTAATCAGTCGTCGTGCAACAAGGACTTTTCCTGCGTCAAGGGGTTTTGTCCGAGTTTTGTCATGGCAGAAGGTGCTGAGCTCCGACGTCCGGCAGGAAGCATCAAGGGCGCTCGCCTGCCGGATTTTGCGGCGTTGCCGCAGCCCGCACTGCCGGTGCTGCAGCGATCCTACGGCATTGTCGTGACCGGTATCGGCGGCACTGGCGTTGTTACCGTTGGCGCACTCCTTGGCATGGCGTCCCATCTTGAAGGAAAAGGTGTGACTGTCATGGACATGGCCGGCCTAGCGCAAAAAGGTGGGACGGTCCTCAGTCATGTACAGATCGCGCCCAGCGCGGACATGTTATACGCCACCCGTGTTGCGACCGGTGAAGCCGCACTGATCATCGGTGGCGATGCCATTGTCTCGGCATCTGCGGAAGTGCTGTCGAAGACGCAACGCAATCTTACCAAGGCCGTCGTAAACAGCGCCAAGACGCCAACGGCGGAGTTCCTGACGAATCCGAACTGGTCGTTTCCGGCGGACCAGACGGTGAAAGTTCTCAAGGATAACGTCGGCGACGATTGCGATTTCATCGACGCCAACAGTGTAGCGGTTTCCTTGCTTGGCGATTCGGTTTATGGCAACCCATTGTTGCTCGGCTTTGCTTGGCAAAAAGGCTGGGTGCCGCTCGGACACGAAAGCCTGATGCACGCGATCGAGATCAATGGCGTGTCGGTCGAAAAGAACAAGACGGCATTCGAATGCGGCCGTTATCTCGCCCATCATGGCGCAAATGCCTTCGACAGTCTTGCGAAGCCGGGAATTACGGCGCCGGTGATGCTGCAAATGCCGGAATCGCTCGACAAGATGATTGTCTATCGCGAGAACCTTCTTGCCGATTACCAGAACGCCGCTTATGCCGAACAATATCGCGCCGTGGTTGAGCGAATCAGGAAGAAGGAGCAGGGCGTTTTTGTTGAGAAGAAGCGCTTTCCTTTGACCGAGGCGGTTGCGTGCAACCTAGCGAAGCTGATGGCCTACAAGGATGAATATGAAGTCGCGCGGCTGTATGCTGCGCCGGCATTCCTCGACAAGCTGCGCACGCAATTTGATGGCGAGCCTGGAAAGGACTACCGACTGAGCTTTTATCTCGCACCGCCGCTTCTGGCCCGCCGCGATGAACACGGAAATCTTGTGAAGCAGCGCTTTGGTTCGTGGATGCTTCCCGCATTCAGGATTCTGTCGCGGTTCAAGTTCTTGCGCGGCACGTCGCTGGATATTTTCGGCTATACGACAGAGCGTCGTACGGAACGCCAACTGATCAGGGAATATCTGAAGATGGTTGATGAATTCTGCAATACCTTGACGGCAGGTAATCGTGATGCGGCGGTTGAGCTGGCTCGTGTTCCGGACGCCATCCGTGGTTTCGGGCATATCAAGGAGAAAAACATGCGGGCTGCGGCAGAAACTCGGGAAACCCTGCTGATTGCTTACCGGTCGACCGTAGGTGAACATCCGGTTCAGAGCAACGAACGCTCGGCGCACGCAATCGCCGCTGATTAGGGTCGAGATAGCGTTCACGGACTGACGGCCGTTGAAGAATGCCTCCTTGGCTCGCGACCGTTCGTACCTATTTTATCCTGCTTACCTCAGTTGAGGAGGTTCAACTGAGGTAAGCAGGATAATTCAAGCGGGATTGGTTAGAGTCGGCTTAACCGCCTTGGCACCAAGACGACGGTCAAGGTGCGACAACTACGATAGGTACGGATTGCCTGCAGCGACGTACCCGTGGGGATGGGAAGATTGGGCCGGGCATGCGTTCAAGTCCCACTGCCGGCAATTCGTCGCCGCTCTCGGATGGCGCCGTAGCGCTGCTCGTCATGTCCGCCGATAAGGAAAATCATCTTGGACTGAAGCCACGCGCCCGCATTCGTGCCGTCACGACAGTCGGCTCAAATCCTACGTTGATGCTCACCGGCCCAATTGCGGCAACCAGAAAAGTGCTGGAAAAGGCCAGCCTGCTACTCAGCGACATCGACCTGTTCGAAGTCAATGAGGCATTTGCATCTGTCCCCCTGATATGGATGCGCGAGATCGGCGTCCCCCATGATAGCTTGAACGTCAACGACGGCGCCATTGCGCTTGGCCATCCGCTCGACGCCAGCGGTGCACGCATCATGACTAGTCTCCTGCACGAACTCGAGCGGCGTAATGCACGCTTCGGCCTGCAGACAATCTGTTGTGCCGGCGGCATGGCCACGGCGACAGTCATTGAGCGGCTCGCCCCGATCTAGCCGGTCACGATCTTGAGCGCGAAGCTATGTGGCGAATGCGCACCCTTGGTCAGGTTTCCCCTTCTAAGACCGGCTGCGCAAGCCGCGCGATGCGTACAAACATATCATGGAACGGCTTGTCGCGATCGGCGCAAAATCGAGGGTCGCCGTTCTTGCCAAAAGCTTCCGCAATTTCCGCCCAGTCCTCTGGCAATAGATGCTGCTTTGCAGCTGGAAGAATCGATTCCTCTTCAACGCTCATGTGGTGCCACTCGGCCTCTGCGAACTGTTCAAAAGCCCGTTCAAAGGAGTTTCCTCCGTCTGGCGCACCGGACGCATATAGTGCGAACGCTTGCTCAAGCCGGGTGAGTAGAGACTTGTTTGCATGTTCATTGCAAAGTTGCGCAATGGCATCATCCACCGCATGCGTCCGCAGACGCAAATTCTTGAACAGGTAACTATCCTCCTTGGGGTGATGCAGCTTCTCTGGAAATTCCGTTATGTAGAACAGCATCGTCTTGATGAGGGAAAAGTCGGGAGCAATTTCAGAATTCTTTGCCCTGTTCAACACATGCTTCAGGCCATGCAGCACCGCTGCAAGCGATCGGTGTTCATCCTTGATGACGGAAATCGCCCTGCTCATGTCCGGTGTCGACGAATTCTTCGATACAGAAGAAACCAGTACCGGAATGCTCGCATGCATGAGAATCTTCAATGTTTCCGATCCGAGCATGAGTCCGCCTATGCTTTTCGGTCCCCGTGACGACGTAAAAATCAGATCGCAACCTTGTTCCATGGCGGCTTCAAGAATGGCCTCATAAGGTCTGTCGCTCGGCTTGTACAGCGCCTGCCATTCGACGCCCACTGCTCGAGCGGCAGCAGCAGCCTTGGAAAGGATCGCGTGGGCCTCTCCGGCAGCCAGTTCCGTTGCAAGTTTAGGCGACACCGATCGCGTCAATGCACCGTCTCCGGTAGCGAGATAATCCGGTGTTGCGTGAAAAAACGTTATGCGAGCCTTCGCGTCGCGTGCGAACTCAACCGCATTGCTGATCGTCTCTGCGGACAATGTCGACCCGTCAATCGGTACCAATAAATGTCTGTACATTTTTTTCCTCTTGCAGCGCGCATCCAGAACTTCGCGTTCACATATGAAAACTAATCCGCGCTCGGCTCGTATCACGCTGTATGCAGTGAAAAAC
>PKWO01000282.1 GCA_003132085.1 Oxalobacteraceae bacterium
GTGAAAAACGATGATCAGCGATAGTGGTGGGCGCATGATAATTCTTAGTTATCGATCAAACATATACAGAATATTGCATTATAAGTAATAAATTGCCAAATGGCACGGGAGATTAACGCTATCCAGTATCGATCCAAAATGGAGCGCGATGAAGTGTTGCTGCCGATGTGTTTTTGGAGGGTAGCCACGCGCGGTTGCCCGACCATCCTGCCGATTTTCGGTGATCCAGATCGGAGGCCCGCAACCACACGGGCCATCACGGTTCCAGGGGTTTTAACTGGGGCAGTGGAAATCGGCAGGCTGGGTCAAAATTGCAGAGGCGGTAACGACCTTGTTCAAGCGCGTGTCAAAGCAGGCAAATAGTATGACGATTGGGTAATTCTGGCTGTTTCGAATGCCGCAGCAAGTTGGACGCTGTCGTAGCCACGCAGCGCGAAGGTATCGCACGGACAATCATTTGTCGCGCTTTTTTGCATTCGTTCATATGATCATCAAGCTTAATTTTGCAATGACAGCCTCGACATATCAACGGCGCACGAAGTTTCGCCTGCGGGCTGACGATAGAAAGGCGCATTGCTAAAGCCGCACCGTGGACAATCCAAGTCGATAGTGAGACGGCCGATATCGAACATTATCAATCCGTTATTTTGTGAGCCGATGCTCTCGCCTAAGCAAACGATTCTACGCGCTTACGGCAGATATCGAGCATCTCTTTCGTTATCGCATTGCCTTCACGTCTGTAGTTAGACAGCATTGGAAGACTAATTACGTCGAGAGCCTTCTTCATATCTTCGATCATCCTGTCAATCGCAACTTCCGCATCGCCAATTCGCATGCCAGCAGTGCTGGCTAGTCCCAGAAAGTCCGCCCGTCGCAGCCGGTCATCCTTGCCGTTCAGTTTGAGGGCCATGCGGTCATCTTCAAGTTTGGGGAAAACTCGGGTTGTCACGGCGTCGTAAAGCGGGGCCATTCGTACCCTGCTGAATTGCCTGTCTCCCGGTCCGGCAATCTTCAGTAGTGCCATGTTCTTGAGATGCATATCGCCATCCGCGATCAACCATGCAAAAAGCGCACGCCTGAGTATGATGAGCATGTCGTCATCCGGCGCAGTTGATAATGAGCGGACAGCGCGCGCTATCCGCTCTATCGTCCCGTCGTATTTTGCTTCAGTCGGCAGGTCGAGAACCGAACATAGATCTTCCATAGCGAACATACGCTCGTCTTCAGCGTTTTCGCGAATATCAAACCGCTCAACGAGCAGGGCCGGGGGCATGCCGTTGGGCATGGTCACAAGCGCGTTTGCCGGAACGTCGAACCCGACAGCGCGTCCAAGAGCGAGAGACATCCATTCAATGATTGGCAATGCCTCGAAGCCGCTTGTTCCTGCAGGTTTCAGGATGTGGGTAAACGGTGTACCTGCGCTCGGTGACAGGATGCCACTAGAATCAAGGAACATCGGTGCCTTGATTTGGACACCCGATAATCGAGGAGTGTCCGCACGTTCGTAAAGCTGCGCCAGATTCTGCTCGAAGCTTGCTTCCAGGGCGTTGCGGCCGGGCCCGGCATATGTGCCGGTGAACAGGCCGTCTGCGGTATACCGGGCAAGCGGCATCACCAGTACGTCGGCTGGCAGAGTGGCGAGTTCGCTTTGGTTTTCAGTAATGATGATATTCGACATATACCGCTTGCCGGAACGGAGAACAGCCCGTTCATCACGATCTTTCAGAACGGATTCAAGCCAACCTTCTGGCAGCAGCGAAATGATGAATGGTGGCAGGCTTCCTGGAGTTGTCTGACGAATGAGCGCCGGCCCAACGCGCTCAGCCGGAAACCAGCGCCATTCAAACCCATCATGGGTCAGGTAGCCAACAGGTACGCCGTGCCAGGCGACAATCAGATCAAGTGCGGCCTCATTGCGGACCAGCGTCAATACCGGGCGGCGCAGAAGGAAACGTTCAGATTGCTCACCTTCCCTGTACCACTCGTTTTCACGCGCCAAGGCCCAGACCGCATCGGCTGCGCCTTTCGCTCCCCCGTATTCCTCAATTAGGCGCGTAGCAATGACCTCACGCGCCGCCTCGTCAATTGAAGCAGCATGCTCACTGCGCAAGCGAAAAGCTTCAAGAAAGCGCTGTCGCATTGATGACACATTAACCCGGAATTCCCCCATGCCATCATCCACAACTGCCGATCCCGTTGAAGGTTGTTTTGGTGCCTCGTTCTGAATGATTTCCAACGAGCGAATACGGGTACGCTGAATGCGGCGACCGCTCAGGAAGAGCCGGCCATCGCGGGTGGGTCCCAAAAAAATGGCACTTGCGGCAGAAAGGTAAGCGTTAGGATAAAGATATTTGGCAATACGAACGGCATGTTTCAGCACCATTGTATCAATGTCGTCATTAGCATCGACGTAAATGCCGCGCATAAGCTGGACCAGCGTACCTGCCTCCGCCAGACGGTGGCTGCGGTTTTTGTCGATGGTTTCGCCAACAAGGTGAAGGGTCATTTTGCAACTTTCGCGTATTTCAGATACNNGTATCTGAAATACGCGAAAGTTCTAACTCCAGGAAAGAATTGATACCAAATAATTAATAAAAGATATCGCAATAGTCGATTTAGCCACAAAACCTGGGGAGCCTCGCCCTTAACGCGGTTGTGCCGACAATATTCAAGTTAGCTCCACTGCACTTCCCAAATCTTGGCAAATGCCTCGAAGATCACAAAATTAAAGTCGGCGGCTTGACAAATGTTGATACTTGGTGTACGCGGTCATGGCAGGTATGGGTACGCGGCATACCACCATACGCACACCAGCATCACTTACAGCGGATAATGCATCCGTTTGATCAACTTGTGTTGCCGCCGCCGACCGGATTTTGACCCAGGCTGCCGGAATCCACCCCCATGCGTCGCAAACCGTTGCCAGCGCTGGATTGGCGATGGGGCAGTCAAAGTCGGCAGCGCGGGTCAAATTCCGGTCGGCGTCAACAGTGCATGAAGCGGAGTCAGCGGAACTGGCGTCATTGCTGATGCGGCGTGCTAGTCTGGCGGAAGGATTGGCCGGCCGCTGGTGCTGCATTCCGATAACGGGAGCTCAATGAAGGGCTCCACGAGGCTGGAGAATCTGGGCGTGGCAGC
>PKWO01000353.1 GCA_003132085.1 Oxalobacteraceae bacterium
GTCGAGTGGGCGCGCGAGGCCGAATCGCGCGGCGCCGGAGAGATTCTGCTCACCAGCATGGATAGAGACGGCACCAAGAACGGATTCGATCTGGCGTTGACCCGCGCGGTGTCGGAAGCGGTGGATATCCCGGTGATCGCCAGCGGTGGTGTCGGAAATTTGCAGCACCTGACCGACGGCGTGTTGCAAGGCCGCGCCGACGCGGTGTTGGCGGCGAGCATTTTCCACTATGGAGAATACACAGTGCGCGAGGCCAAGGAATATATGCGAGCAAAAGGCATAGAGGTCAGGCTATAGCCGGACAAGTGCGAAGCCTGGACGAAACTACTAGAGGTGAACCTTGAGTACAAGTTGGTTGAACGAAGTGAAATGGGACGAGCATGGCCTGGTGCCGGTGATCGCTCAGGATGCGGAAAGCGGCGAGGTGCTGATGTTTGCCTGGATGAATCGCGACGCGCTCTCGAAGACGGTAGAGATGGGCGAGGCGGTGTATTGGAGTCGCTCGCGCAAGAAATTGTGGCATAAAGGCGAAGAGTCGGGGCACATCCAGAGGGTCCACGAAATCCGCTTGGATTGCGACGAAGATGTGGTATTGCTGAAAGTGGAGCAAAACGGCGGCATCGCATGCCACACAGGGCGGCATTCCTGTTTTTTCCAAAAATTCGAAGGCGATGGCACGGATGGCGATTGGATAGCGGTTGAGCCGATATTGAAAGATCCGGGAAGTATTTACAAATCGGTAGATACGGAGCAAACGCGATGACTGACACGCTACAGCGCTTGGCGCGGTTGATTGAAACCCGCAAACCGGCGCACGGCGGCGATCCGGACAAGTCCTATGTGTCGCGGCTGTTCGCCAAAGGCGACGATGCCATCTTGAAAAAGATAGGTGAAGAGGCTACGGAGACCGTGATGGCGGCCAAAGACGCGCGCAGCAGCGGCGACAACTCAAAGCTGTTGTACGAATGCGCCGACCTGTGGTTCCACTCGCTGATCATGCTGGCCCACTTCGATTTGACCCCGCAGGACGTGCTGGATGAATTGGCGCGGCGCGAAGGCATGTCGGGAATTGAAGAAAAGGCCAATCGCAAGCTGGACGAGCGCGAGCATGCCGAGCGTAAAGAATAACTGGATCAACGAGTTTTTGACTGGAGAATACATTGGATAACTGCATTTTCTGCAAAATCGCCGGCAAGCACATCCCATCGACATTCATTTACGAAGACGATGATTTGATCGCATTTCACGATATCAATCCTGCCGCGCCCATACATTTTTTGATTGTGCCCAAGCAACATATCTCGACCTTATCCGATTGTGACGAAGGTCACGCGCCATTGTTGGGTAAAATGATGCTGCTGGCGCCCAAGTTGGCACAGGAGCAGGGATGTGCCTATTCAATCGATAGCGACGGGCGCGGAGCGGGCGGCTTCAAGACGCTGTTCAATACCGGACCAGACGGTGGGCAAGAGGTGTACCATCTTCATCTGCACGTGATAGGCGGGCCGCATCCGTGGCGAGGGCAACGATAATTGCATGCGCGCTGCTTAATTTGACGTATAACCAACAGATGGGCGATGTCGTCCGGCAAGGAGAAAATAATGGGTTCATTGAGTATTTGGCACTGGTTGATCTTGCTGGTCGTCGTCATGCTGGTGTTCGGCACCAAAAAGCTGGGCAATATCGGGTCCGACCTCGGCAAGGCCGTCAAGGGTTTCAAGGACGGAATAAAAACCGAGGACGAAAAGCCCGCTACCCCCGCTACGCCTGCTGCGGCGCAGGTACCGGACAAGACCACAATTGACGTTGAAGCGAAAGAGAAAACCCGGAACTAGCGCAGTGCACACGCTTTTTGCACAGACTCGATTCAGGTTCACCCTATGATAGATTTTGGCCTTACCAAGATGATGTTGATTGGCGTTGTGGCGCTCGTGGTCATTGGCCCCGAGAAATTGCCTAAGGTTGCCCGCATGGCAGGCTCTTTATTTGGCCGTGCGCAACGCTATATCAATCAAGTCAAGGCCGAAGTCGGCAGGGAGATGGAACTCGACGAGTTGCGAAAGATACACGACGAGGTAAAGCAAGCAGCCAGTGATGTCGAGCAAAGCATAACCCGTAATATTTCGCAGACGGAGAGCGATCTGAATGCCACATGGGCGGATGTCGCGGGCGATAGTGCGAAAGGGGTAGCCGGCACGCCGCCCGATGCACCCGATGCCCTGCAACTGGCGCGCAAGATCAAGGATTTCCGCAGGAAGAAGCTGGCGCGCGGGGCCGTGCCGACTTGGTATAAGCAGCAAAACGGCCGCAAAACCCGCGTGATTTCCGCTGCGGCGCGCGTTGCCATGTATCGCCCCGCCGGCATGGCCGGCAAAACCACATTCTTTCATCAATGAAACAGGTATTCGGTGTGCCTGCAACCTATGCTCCGGGGCGTGCAAGCGGCGGGGTAGCATTGCCCGTCAGCCGCAGCCGGATGACTTTTTGGGCCACACGCGATGACTGAAGAACAAAAAACGACGGGTCAAGAAGACAGCTTCATTTCGCATTTGGTGGAGTTGCGCAATCGCATCATGAAAGCGTCGCTGGCAATTATTGTCGTTTTTCTGTGCATGATGCCGTGGTCCGGCCAAATCTACGACTTTCTGGCCTCCCCGATGATGGCGGCGCTGCCGATCCACAGCAAAATGATTGCCACCGGGGTCATTACGCCATTCCTGATTCCGCTGAAGGTAACGTTGCTGGCGGCCTTTATCGTCGCCCTGCCGTGGGTCCTTTATCAGGCGTGGGCATTTGTTGCCCCCGGCTTGTATGCGCATGAAAAAAAGTTGGTTGCCCCGCTGGTCATCTCGTCCTCGGTGCTGTTCGTAACCGGTGTCGCATTCTGTTATCTGTTTGTATTCAATGTCGTGTTCAAGGTCATCAATGAACTGGCTCCCAAATCCATCACGGTTGCCCCGGACATTGAAAATTACTTCGATTTCGTGATGACGATGTTCATCGCCTTCGGTTTGACCTTCGAGGTGCCTGTGGTGGTGGTGGTGCTGGTGCGCATGGGCTTGGTGTCGGTGGAGAAATTGAAGCAATTTCGTCCTTACGTGATTGTCGGCGCCTTTGTCGTCGCCGCCATAGTCACTCCGCCGGATGCAATGAGCATGCTGCTGCTGGCCGTGCCGCTCTGTGTGTTGTTTGAGGTCGGCCTGCTGGTGGCTCCGCTGTTCGCTAAAATGACGCAAGCTCCGGAAGAGCCGGTTCGATAGGCGAGCGTTGCCGGGCCGTTACGTGGCAACCGCCTAGGATGCTATTTGACTTGGCGCAGCCACGTCACAAACGGTGCTGCATCCTTGAATTCCATTGCCAATTCCTTGCCCAGATCGGACGGGATTTTTTTCTTGATGCTGGTTTCTTTCGAAACAATAAAATTTTTCAGCTTCAGGTATTCCATATGCGGGGCGCCGGCGTCGAAGCCCTTGGGCGGGCGGCTTAACCGGCTCTCCTCGTCCAAGCCGCCATACGCTCCAATCAGCTTCTTGTTCTTCAAAAGCTTTCCAAAACCGGTTGCATCGGCGATCACTTGCTGCCGGATCGCGCGCAAACGATCGGATGGCGGCATATATTCGCCGGCCGCGATCAATAGCATGCCGGCGGCGTCGACGTGAAAATAATACATGGGGCCGCCGCCCTGGCTTGGCTTTTTCAAGCCGCTAGCGGTAATTGCCGCAGAAAATGTCGTTTTGTATGGGCTTTTGTCATGTGAAAAACGCATGTCCCGATTGATCCGGAACAACGCCTTCTTCGGGTTGCAACCGGCAACAGCAGGATCGAATTTTGCGATGCCGGCAATCAGTTCAGTCACCAGGTCGAGAAACTCCGCACGCAAAATATCGTAGCGCGGCTTGTTCATCACGAACCAGGCGCGATTGTTATTTTCCGACAGCTCGGCAAGATATTGGATAAGGTCGCGGATATGCATGGTGATCAGTGGTCAACCGAGGAATTCACGGTTATCGCTCTTCTGCATCTTGGCGCTTTGTTTTTGGCCGTTTGCCGATCTTCACGTCGACGACCGATTGCTGGGTTTTTCGCAGCACCGTCAACTTCGCCACCTCGCCCGGTGTCAATTGCGCGATCAAATTGAGCATGTCGGCAGTATCGCTGACCGCCTTGCCTTCGACGGCGACCAGTATGTCGCCGGGTTTGATGCCGGCCGCGTCCGCAGGGCCGCCTTTCACTACACCGGCGATGATGGCGCCGGTTCTAGTGTGCAAGCCGAAGCTGTCGGCCAACTCCGGCGTGATATCTTGCGGTTCCACGCCGATATAGCCGCGCACCACCTGACCGTTGCTGATAATGGATTCCATCACCGTCTTGACGGTCGTCACCGGTATCGCAAAGCCGATGCCGAGCGAGCCGCCGGTACGTGAATAAATAGCCGTATTGATGCCTAGCAGGTTGCCGTTGGTGTCGACCAGCGCGCCGCCCGAGTTGCCGGGGTTGATCGCGGCGTCGGTCTGGATGAAATTTTCAAATGTATTGATTCCTAGGTTTTTGCGACCGAGCGCCGACACGATGCCCATGGTGACCGTCTCGCCTACGCCGAATGGATTGCCGATCGCCAGCACCACATCGCCGACTTTCGCTTGCTCCGAACGGCCGAGTGTAATGGCGGGCAGGTTTTGCAGTTCGACCTTAACCACTGCCAAGTCGGTATCGGGGTCAGTGCCGACCACTTTGGCGACCGCTTTGCGGCCGTCCGACAGCGCCACTTCGATTTCGTCGGCGGCTTCCACCACATGATTGTTGGTCAGGATGAAGCCCTGTTGGCTCACTATTACGCCGGAACCAAGGCTGAATTGCTTCTCTTCCTGATCACCGAAGCGGTCGCCAAAAAATTTCTTGAAGAATGGGTCGTCCATGAAAGGGTTGTTCGGCTGCTTTGCCTCCTTGGTGGTGAAAATATTGACCACCGAAGGCATCGCGCGTTTGGCGGCATCGCGATACGATCCTTGTCCAGGCGTGCTATTGCCGGGCGCTTCCAGCAAGGATAGAGAAGAGGACGCGCCGTGCCCGTGGCGGACGCCA